>NZ_JBEZBN010000035.1:0-75894 GCF_040647115.1 Streptomyces sp. NPDC044571 | reverse complement strand
CCAAACTCACGGGTTATTATTGTCGCTTTAACCCCCCGCGCCACCGGGGGGGGCGTTACGCGGGCGAACGTATGCGCCCGCCTACGGGGGGGGGCCCGCCCGCCCTGCGGCGGCCGTCCCCTCACCCGTGTCTGCGTGGAGCTAGTGCCCCTGCTCGTCGCGGCGGCGCTGCCACCGCTCCTCGATCCGGGTCATCATCGACCGACGCTGCCGGTTGCGGCCGTGGGCCGCACCGCCTGCACTGCCGGAGACGGGGTGCTCGCCAGGCTTGGGTGCCTTGCGCCAGCCGGTGACCACGAGGACCGTACATCCCAGCATGACGAGGAAGCCCACCACGCTGACCCAGAGTACGTTCGGGATGATCACACCGGTCATGAGGAGCGCGATACCCACCACAATGCCTGCGACTGCCTGGTAGACCCGTCGCCGGGTGTACGTACGCAGTCCGCTTCCCTCAAGCGCTGTCGCGAACTTGGGATCTTCGGCGTACAGCGCTCGCTCCATCTGCTCGAGCATTCGCTGCTCGTGCTCCGAGAGCGGCACGGGAGTCCTCCTCATCCGTCGGTCGCGGGGGGTAGCGACCAGGGGTCCCCTTCAGGATAGGCGGGGAATCGCCCCCATGACACCCGCCCCTTACGCCAGGTTCTGAAAAGCATCGCCTGTATAAGCACTGCTTGGAAAGCACTGCGCGAAAACCGTACCGCCCGGGGGGCGGTCGCTGAGGCGCTTATTCCCCATTGGCCCGTTCCCCATGCCGATCACTGGTCCCGATCATACGGGGCCGACGGCCGGTCCGGAGGGGTCCGCTGTTACTCCCTCGGCGGAAGCCCCGCAGTTCAGGCGGGGCCCCCGCGGGGAGTCGAGCGGAACTCAGGCGCGCTTCTCGCCGAGGACGTGCAGCTGCGTGGCGACCGCGTGGAAGGCGGGCAGCTCGGCCGCGGCCTCCTCCAGTCGCAGCAGGGCCTCGACCGCGCCCGGCTCGGTGTCGACCAGGACTCCGGGCACGAGGTCGGCGAAGACCCGGACGCCGTGCACCGCCCCGACCTCCAGGCCGGCTCCGGCGACCAGGCCGGCGAGCTGCTCGGCGGTGAAGCGGCGCGGTACGGGGTCGCCCGCGCCCCAGCGGCCGGCCGGGTCGTTGAGGGCCGTGCGGGCCTCGGTGAAGTGTCCGGCCAGGGCGCGGGCGAGCACCGCCCCGCCGAGGCCCGCACCGAGCAGGCTCAGCGTGCCGCCGGGGCGCAGCGCCGCCACCGCGTTGGCCACGCCTTCGGCCGGGTCGTCCACGTACTCCAGTACGCCGTGGCAGAGCACCACGTCGTACGCGTCCCGCTCGACGACGTCCAGCAGTCCCTGGGCGTCGCCCTGTACGCCGCGGACGAGGTCGGCGACGCCGGCCTCGGCGACCCGGCGCTCCAGTCCGAACAGCGCGTTCGGACTGGGGTCGACCACGGTGACCCGGTGGCCCAGGTGGGCCACCGGCACGGCGAACTTGCCGGTGCCGCCGCCGGTGTCGAGCACGTCCAGCACGTCCCGCCCGGTCGCCTTCACCCGGCGGTCGAGCGCCTCCTTGAGGACCTCCCACACCACGGCGGTGCGGAGGGAGGCACGGGGGCGGGAAGTGTCCGACACGGCTGATGGCTCCTCGGCGCGGAAGGGGTTGGCTCTGCGTCCCCCACCCTATTGCCTTCGGGAGTCGTGCAGCTCATCCCGCGTCCGGACGCTCCGGACGGGGCGGCGGCAGGGTCTGCGCCACCGGCTGGAGGGCGAGCATCCGCTCCACCAGCCGCAGGAACATGGCGACGGCGCGCACCAGGTCGTCCGCGTCCCGGGCGGTCGCCGCGTCCGGTATGCCCGCCTCTGCCCGGGCCCGGCGGGCGGCTCCGGAGGCGAACAGCGCGCTCCACTCCGTCAGCTCCGGCGCTATCTCCGGCAGTACCTCCCACGCACTGCGGATCCGCGGCCTGCGCCGCCCCTTCACCGGCTCCGGCCGCCCGCGCGCGGCGAGCACGGCCGCGGCGACGCGCAGTGCGGCGAGGTGGGCGGTGGCGTACCGCTCGTTGGGCCGGGGCAGCCGGTCGGCCTCGGCCAGGCCGCTGCGGGCCTTGGCGAGCAGGTCGAGCGCGGCCGGCGGCGCCGACGACCTGCGCGGGACGGGGTGGACAGGGGACGGGGACGGTGTGGCCATGACGAACCTCCTGTCGTTGCGTGCGGTGCGGTGGCTCTGCTTCTGCTCCTGTGCGTGCCCCCATCGTGACGCGCCCCACTGACAATCCCGCTGACCTGCACTTTTGCCGCTTCTCGGGCATCAACTTGCTTGCTGGGTACACGCGGTGCGGCAGAAGGTGCTAGTTTTTGAACTGACCAGTCAGTTCAAAAGAAGGGGGAGGGTGTGGACAGCCCGCACGGCGCGGCCGTCAAAGCCGAGAACTTCGGACTCAAGGGCCCGCGCGGCTGGGTGTTCCGAGGGGTGGGCCTCGACGCGGCGCCCGGCTCGCTCGTCGCGGTCGAAGGCGCCTCCGGCAGCGGCCGGACCTGCCTGCTCCTCGCCCTGACCGGCCGCATGAAGCCCACCGAGGGCCACGCCGAGGTAGCCGGCCACCGCCTGCCCCAGCGGATGACTGCGGTCCGCCGCATCGCCGCACTCGGACCGGTCACCGGGGTCAACGACCTCGACCAGGCCCTGACCGTCGCCGAGCAGCTGCGCGAGGGCGCGCTGCTCCAGCGCCGCTACGAGGGACCCGTCCGCGCCCTGCTGCGCCCGCGCGGCGAGCGCCGCGCCGGCTCCACGGCCCGGATCGACGCCGCCCTGGCCGCCGCCGGACTGGACCTCGCCACCCTGCCCAAGGGCCCGCGCACCTCCGTACGCGACCTGGAGCGGCTGGAATCCCTCCGGCTGTCCGTGGCCATCGCCCTGCTGGGCTCACCCCGCCTGCTCGCCCTGGACGACCTCGACCTCAAGCTCACCGAGGCCGAGCGCGCCGAAGTCTGGGAGCTGCTCCGCTCGATCGCGGCGGCCGGCACCACCGTCCTCGCCGTCTGCAGCAAGGCCCCTGACGACGTGACGGTCCTGCGCACGGGCGCAGCGGAAGCCGGAGCCCGCTCCGAAGCCGGACGGGCAGCCCAAGGCGGCGAAGGCACCGAAGCCACCGGCGGCGCATCCGACGAAGAGGCCGGCGGCTCCGAAGACACCGACACCACCCAAAACACCGACACCACCGAAGACACCGACACCACCGGCAACACCGACGACACGAAGGGGACGGACGATGCGCTCGCCGAAGCTCGCCGCGCTTGAGCTGAAGCGGTTCGGGCGGGGGAAGCTGCCCGCCGCCGCTCTCGTCGCGCTGCTGCTCCTGCCGCTGCTCTACGGCGCGCTGTACCTGTGCTCCTTCTGGGACCCGTACAGCCGCCTCGACAAGGTGCCCGTCGCCCTCGTCAACGCCGACCAGGGCGCCACCGTCGAAGGCAAGCGGATCGACGCCGGCGGTGAGATCACCAAGAAGCTGCACGCCAGCAAGACCTTCGAGTGGCACGACGTGAGCGCCCAGGAGGCGGCCGAGGGCCTGGAGCACGGGACGTACTACCTGTCCCTGACCATGCCCGCCGACTTCAGCGCGAAGATCGCCTCCAGCTCCGGCGCGGACCCCGCCACCAGCGCCCTCCAGGTCCGCACCAACGACGCCAACAACTACATCGTCGGCTCGATCTCCCGCACCGTCTTCTCCGAGGTGCGCGCGGCGGCGTCGACCAACGCCTCCCGCGGCTTCCTCGACAAGATCTTCGTCTCCTTCTCCGACCTGCACGACAAGACGGCCGAGGCCGCCGACGGCGCCGACAAGCTGAAGGACGGCGCCGGCAAGGCCCAGCAGGGCGCCAAGGACCTGGCCGACGGTCTGGACACGGCCGAGGAGAAGACCGGCGAGCTGAGCGGCGGGCTGAAGAAGCTCGAATCGGGGGCGGGCAAGCTGGAGACCGGTTCCAAGGACGTCGCCGACGGCACCCAGGCCCTCGCCGACAAGGTCAACGGCGCCGCCGACAAGGCCCGCCCCTTCCTCAAGGACCCCAAGCAGGTCGCCGACACCGCCGTGCTGGTCGCCGACACCGCCAAGGTCGTCAACAACCACCTGGAGACCTTCGCCAAGAAGGCCCCGGCCGCCGCCACCGTCACCCAGCGGGTCTCCACCGAGGCCTCCGAGGTCTACGCGAAGACCTGCACCGCCGGTGCCAAGCCGGTGCCCGCGACCTGCCCCCAGCTGAAGAAGCTCAAGGACGACGCCGCCGAGGGCGCCCTGCTGGCCGGTGACGTCAACAACCTGGTCAAGGACGCGAACGGCGACCTCGGCAAGCTCCGCCGGCAGCTGACCGACCTGGAGAAGCAGGCCCGCGACCTCGCCAAGGCGGCCCCCGGCCTGTCCTCCGACCTCGACGCGGCCGTCACCAAGGTCAACGCCCTCAACACCGGTGCCCACAAGGTGGCGAGCGGCGTGGCCCAGCTGCACACCGGCCTCGGTACGGCCTCCTCCGGCTCCGGCAAGCTCGTCGAGGGCGTCGGCAAGCTCGGCGACGGCGCGCACCGCCTCGACGGCGGCATGTACAAGCTCGTCGACGGCACCGGAGAACTGGCCGGCGGCCTGCACAGCGGCGCCGAGAAGATCCCCGACTACGACGAGCAGCAGCGCGGCACCCGGACCGAGGTCATGGCCGACCCGGTGAAGCTCGCGAACCAGTCGCTGCACAAGGCGCCCAACTACGGCACCGGCTTCGCCCCCTACTTCATCCCGCTCTCCCTCTGGGTCGGCGCGATGGTCGCCTACATGCTGATCGCGCCGCTGAACAAGCGGGCCCTGGCCGCGGGCGCCTCCCCGTGGCGGATCGCCCTCGCGGGCTGGCTGCCCGTGGCCGGCCTCGGGGTGGCGCAGGTGGCCGCGCTGATGTCCGTACTGCACTGGGCGCCGAGCCTCGGCCTCCAGATGGCGCACCCGGCGCTCACCATCGGCTTCCTGCTGCTGGTCACCGCCTGCTTCGCGGCGATCGTCCAGTGGCTGAACGCCAAGTTCGGCGCGGCCGGGCGGATCCTCGTCCTCGCCGTCCTGATGCTCCAGCTGACCTCGGCGGGCGGTACGTACCCCGTTCAGACCAGTCCGGACTTCTTCAACTGGATCCACCCGTACCTGCCGATGTCGTACATCGTCGACGGCCTGCGGCGCCTGATCACCGGCGGGGACCTCACGCCGGTCTGGCAGGGCTGCGCGGTCCTGGCGGCGTTCACGGTGGGCTCCCTCGTCCTCACCTCGCTCGCCGCACGCGGCAAACAGGTGTGGACGATGGACCGCCTGCACCCGGAACTGAGCCTGTAAGGACGCGTGACCTGTGAGAATCAGCGCCATGGACAGCAGCAGGACCGGTACCGGCGGCGGCCGTCGGCAGGCGACCCGCCAGAAGCTCTACGAAGCAGCCGTCACCCTCATCGCCGAACAGGGGTTCTCCGCGACCACGGTCGACGAGATCGCCGAGCGGGCGGGCGTCGCGAAGGGCACCGTCTACTACAACTTCGCGAGCAAGAACGAGCTCTTCGAGGAGCTCCTGCGGCACGGCGTCGGCCTGCTCACGGCCTCGCTGAGGGCCGCCGCGCAGGAGACGGAGGAGCGGGGCGGCAGCCGGGTCGAGGCACTCGACGCGATGATCCGGGCGGGCCTCGTCTTCATCGACCGGTACCCGGCCTTCACCCAGCTCTACGTCGCCGAACTGTGGCGCACCAACCGGACCTGGCAGTCCACGCTGATGGTGGTCCGGCAGGAGGCGGTGGCCGTCGTGGAGACGGTGCTGCGGGAGGGTGTGGAGCGCGGGGAGCTGAGCGCGGAGATCGACGTGCAGCTGACCGCCGCCGCCATGGTGGGGATGGTGCTGGTGGCCGCGCTGGACTGGCAGTCCTTCCAGAGCGAGCGGTCGCTGGACGACGTGCACTCGGCGCTGTCGCTGCTGCTGCGGGGGCGGGTCGGCGGGAACTGCTGAGGCGGTGACCCGATCGGCGGTGCCCTCGGCCGCGTGTGCGGCGTAGAACTGGTGGGGCGCCGCAGCCGCCCGACTGAGTACCCGTACCTAGCCGGGGAAATGAGTACGCGCGCGGATGGCTCCCACCTGGGCGAACGTCAGACTGGGAGCAACGGACAGGAGACCCGGTCCGGACCGCCGACACGGGGCGGCCGGTGCGGGCCGGGGCCTCCTCCGTGACGCAGGACGCGGACGCGGCGGGGCTCGGGGGGATCGAGCCTCGCCGCGTCCGTGCGTCCGCACACCGGCTCGCGCCCCGGTCGGCCCGACACCGCTGCCGGCCCGCCGGCCCCGAGTCTCGAACGCCGCTAGCCGCGCGGGCGGACGGGGACGCGGGCCCGGGTGCGGGTCGCGAGGGCCGCGGTGCGGGCCGTCAGGGACGACCAGCGTGCCGCTGCCGCCCACTGGAGCCTGACCGCCGAGCGCGGCAGCAGCAGCGCCCGCAGGCGGGCGCCCCGGCCGAGCCCGGCCAGCAGCGCGGCACGGGCCAGCAGGACATCGGCGGCCACAGCCTCGTACGCGACCTCCGCGCCCGGCGGCGCGTACAGCGCCCGCTCGACCGCACCGGCAACCCGGTGCACGGCCTGCGCCGCCTCCGGGTCGAGCCATCCCAGCACGACCATCCGCCCCGCCGCCCGCCGCGGCGACAGGGCCTCGTCGGGCGGAATGCCCGCGTCCCAGGCCGCGTCGCCCAGCTCCCGCCAGGCCGGCAGCACGGAACCGGCAGCGAGCCGCCGGTTCCGGACCCGCGTACGCCACAGCAGCGGCAGCAGCGGCAGCCCCAGGACCGCCAGCGCCCCGGCCGTCCAGGCCAGGACGGAGCCGAGCGAGGGCCCGGCGCCCCCGGAGCCGGCGTTCTGGTGCGGCGCCGCACCCCCGCACTCGCCGAGCTTCTTCAGCTCGGGCGGACACGCGTCGGCATTCGACGGCGCCGTCGACGGCTGCGCCGCGCTCGGCGTGGGCAGCGGCGCGGGCACCGAGGGCTGGGCGGCCGGGGTTCGGGGCCGGGAGTAGTCCGGCACCGTGATGCCCTGGCGGGGCGTCGGCTCGAACCGGGTCCAGCCGACGCCCTCGAAGTACAGCTCCGGCCAGGCGTGCGCATCGCGCATCGACACGTTCACGCTGCCGTCGGACTGCTTCTCACCCGGGGTGAACCCGACCGCCACCCGCGCCGGGATCCCCAGCGAGCGCGACATCGCCGCCATGGAGAACGCGAAGTGGATGCAGAATCCCTCCTTGTCCGCCAGGAAGCGGGCGATGGCCTCCGGACCCGTACCCGAGGCGACCTTCGTGTCGTAGCGGAAGCCGCCGTTCACGGCGAAGTAGTCCTGCAGCTTCACCGCGCGCGTGTAGTCGTCCTTGGCGCCCTTGGTGACCTGGCGGGCCGTGTCCCCGACGACCGCCGGCAGGTTGCCCGGCAGCTTCGTGTACTCGGCCCGGATCCCCGGGTTCGCCTCCGGCGCCGCCTGGAGCTCCACCGCCGTCGGCTGGAGCAGCAGGCTCCGTACCGTGTACATGGCGCCCTGGACGTTCTGGAACCGGTCCTTGCCCAGCTGGTCGCCGACCAGGGTCCGCCCCGCCGGCTCGAAGCGCCACTTCCCGGCGATGTCGATGCCCGTCGCGGGGTACGGCATCGGCAGGTAGCGCTGGGCGTAGGTGTCCGCCGCCGAGATGCTCGTGCGGACCTCGACCGCGTCCTTGCGAACCTGGTCGCTCAGCCCCGGCGGCCTCGGCAGCTGCTCCGGAACGTCCGTCAGGGTCCGGCCGGACGCCTCCCACTTGACGCCGTTGAACTCGTCCAGCGCGAGGATGCGCAGGTACTGCTCGCCGAGCTGGGGGCTGTCCGTGCGGTACTTGAGCACCACCCGGTTGTCCTGGGCGTTGAGGCTGCCCTGGAGGGAGACCAGCGGGTTGACCGCCGAGATCGTGCCGCCCGTACCGCTGCCGCCGCCCGCGGAGTCGCCGGTCGCGCCGAGCAGTCCGCCGCCGAGCGCGGGCAGCCCGGCGGGCACCACCAGGGCGATGCCCAGCGCCACGGCGCCGATCCGCCGTCCGGTGCGCACGGGGGACACCGCCTGGCCCGGGCCCGCGCCGCCGCCCCCGTAGCCGGAGGCCGCCGACACCCGCCCCGCCGGGGCGCCGCCGAAGACCCGGCCCCACTGGGCCAGCCGGTCCCGGCCCTCGGCGAGCAGCAGCAACAGGTAGCCGCTCCCCGCCAGCAGGAAGGACACCCAGGAGGCCCCGGCGCCGCCGGAGAGACCCGCCGCCACCGAGTACAGCGCGAGCAGCGGCAGCCCGGCCGCGGCAGCCGTCCGCACGGTCACCGCCAGCAGGTCGACCAGCAGGCCGACCAGCAGCACCCCGGACAGCAGGAGCAGCCGGATGCCGTCCGTCAGCGGCGCCGGGATCGCGAACTCGCCCACGTCCTGGACGCCGCGCCGGAACAGCGCCCCGAAGTCCGTCACCAGATAGGCCACCGGCCCGGTCCCGGTGGACTCGCCCTTGCCCGCGAAGAGGAACGCGAGCACCAGCAGCGACACCAGGGCCTGGCCCGCCACCATGAGCGGCCGCGCCAGCGGCACCCGCCGGGCCGCCGCCCCCACCCCGCTCTGCACCGCCAGCAGCAGCGCCGCCTGGAGCAGCCAGCCCGCCGAGTCCACCAGCGCGACCAGCGACCACGAGGTGAGCAGGGTCGCCACCATCGCGAACAGCGTCAATCGAGCGCGCCCGCTCATCCCCGACCTCCGGAAGGTCCCGTGCCGAGCGGAGCGTTCCCGGCCTGCCGCCACAGCTCCCCGAAGGCCACCCCGGGCGGGGCCGCCAGCGCCGTCCAGCCCGCGTCGCGGAGCCGGTGCAGCCGCTCCTCCACCCGCGAGGGTCGTCCGGCCCAGAGCGCCGGGTCCAGGAGGAAGGCCACCGCGCCCCCGCTGAGGCGGCGCATCCTGGCCGCCATGTCCGTCTGTACGTCGTCCAGCTCCCCGAAGAAGGCGATGAGCAGCCCGTCACCGCCGCCCGAGCCGAACCCGCCGTCGCCGCCGCCCGAGCGCACGGCGTCGTACGCCCGGGAGAGCCCGGCGCCCTCGGAGTGCCCGACGACGGCGAGGGTGTCCATCATCAGCCCGGCCGCCTCCGCGGACTCCTGCCCGCCGGAGGAGAAGCCGCCGCCGCCCGCGCTCGGCACCGCGTTGCCGGTGTCCGTCAGCAGCCGCACCGAGAAGCCCTGCTCCAGCAGGTGCAGCACGCAGGAGGCGGCACCCGAGACGGCCCACTCGAAGGCCGAGTCCGGGCCGGCGCCCTCGAAGGCGGTGCCGCGGGTGTCCAGCAGGACGGTGGCCTTGCTGCGCTGCGGCTGCTCCTCGCGGCGCACCATCAGCTCGCCGTAGCGGGCGGTGGAGCGCCAGTGCACCCGGCGCAGGTCGTCGCCGCGCCGGTACGTGCGCGGGATGACGTCGTCGTCGCCGGCCAGGGCCAGCGAGCGGCGGCTGCCGTCGCCGTAGCCGGAGGTCTCGCCGGTGAGCCGGACCGCGGGCAGGGCCTCGGTGCGGGGGACGACGGTGAGGGTGTCGTACGTGCTGAACGAACGGGTCAGCTCCACCAGCCCGAACGGGTCGGTCAGCCGCAGCTGGAGCGGGCCCAGCGGATAGCGGCCGCGCAGGTCGGAGCGGACCCGGTAGGACACCTCCCGCCGGCCGCCCGGCTCGACCCGGTCCAGCACGAAGCGGGGCCGGGGGCCCAGGACGTACGGCACCCGGTCCTGGAGCATCAGCAGACCGGTGGGCATCCGGGAGGTGTTGTCCATGCGCAGCTGGACCCGGGCCTCGGCGCCCGCCGCCACCCGCATCGGGGTCAGCCGGCGGCTGCCGGTGACCCGGTGGCGGGTGCGGTGCAGGGCCAGGACGCAGATCAGCGGCAGGGCGGCGAGCAGCAGTCCGACCCGGAGCAGCTCGCCCTGGCCGAGGACGTACGCGCACAGGGCGGCGGCGACCCCGGCGGCCAGGAAGGACCGGCCGCGGGTGGTCAGGCCGGACAGCGAGGCGCGCAGTCCGGCGCCGCCCTGGCTTCCGCCGCCGGCGCCGCGCGGGGCACCGGCGCTCATCAGAAGCCCCGGACGCCCGCGCCGGGCGGCATCTCGCCGCGGACGTGCGCGGCCGGGACGGGGGTGCGCTGGAGGATGTCGTGGACGACCTGCTCGGCGCTGCGCCGGTTCAGCTGGGCCTGCGCGGTGGGCAGCAGCCGGTGCGCGAGGACCGGGGCGGCCAGCGCCTGGACGTCGTCGGGCAGGACGTACTCGCGGCCGGAGAGGGCGGCCGAGGCCTTCACGGCGCGCAGCAGGTGCAGGGTGGCGCGCGGCGAGGCGCCCAGGCGCAGGTCGGGGTGGCTGCGGGTGGCGGAGACCAGGTCCACGACGTAGCGGCGGACCGGCTCGGCGACGTACACCTCGCGGACGGCCTCTATCAGCTTGGTGATGTCGTGGGCGTGCGCGACGGCCTGGAGGTCGTCGAGGGGGGAGAGCCCGCCGTGGACGTCCAGCATCTGGAGCTCGGCCTCGGGGCTCGGGTATCCGACGGAGACGCGGGCCATGAAGCGGTCGCGCTGGGCCTCGGGGAGCGGGTAGGTGCCCTCCATCTCCACGGGGTTCTGGGTGGCGACCACCATGAAGGGGCTCGGCAGCGCGTAGGTGGTGCCGTCGATGGTGACCTGGCGCTCTTCCATGGACTCCAGCAGCGCGGACTGGGTCTTGGGCGAGGCGCGGTTGATCTCGTCGCCGATGACGATCTGGGCGAAGATCGCGCCGGGCTTGAACTCGAACTCGCGGCGCTGCTGGTCGTAGATGCTGACGCCGGTGATGTCGGAGGGCAGCAGGTCCGGTGTGAACTGGATGCGCTGGACCGAGCAGTCGATGGACTTGGCGAGCGTCTTGGCGAGCATGGTCTTGCCGACGCCGGGCACGTCCTCGATCAGCAGGTGCCCCTCGGCGAGGAGCACGGTCAGCGCGAGGCGTACGACCTCGGGCTTGCCCTCGATCACGGTCTCGACCGAGCGGCGCACCCGCTCGGCCGTGCTCGTCAGATCCGCGAGGCTCGCTCGGTCGTCATACGTCGTCACCTGGTTCTCCTCGGCCCTTTCCGCAGGGCCGACGCCCTTGGCGTACTCCGGCCCAACCCCGACACGGACGCCGGCCCGGAGGGTTCCGGGCGGCGTCTTCCCGCATTCTTGACGGCGTTACGGCGCTGTGTCACTCACGAGGCGGGATCGATCTCCCGCAGGAGCCCGGTGTGCACGTCGAAGACGAAGCCTCGCACATCGTCGCGGTGGGGGAGGAAGGGGTTCGTCCGCACCCGCTGCATGGACTGGCGGACGTCCTGGTCCACGTCGCGGAAGGCCTCGACGGCCCAGGCGGGGCGCTGGCCGACCTCGTCCTCCAGCTCGTGCCGAAAGTCCTCGGTCAGGCTTTCGAGGCCGCAGCCGGTGTGGTGGATCAGTATCACCGTCCGGGTCCCCAGGGCGCGCTGGCTGATGGTGAGGGAGCGGATGGTGTCGTCGGTGACCACGCCGCCGGCGTTGCGGATGGTGTGGCAGTCGCCGAGTTCGAGGCCGAGGGCCTTGTGCAGGTCGAGGCGGGCGTCCATACAGGCCACCACGGCCACGTGCAGGACGGGGCGGGCGTCCATGCCGGGATCCTGGAACTGGGCGGCGTACCTCCGGTTCGCCGCCACCAGCCGGTCCGTGACGGAACCGCCGCCGGAGGCCTGGGGGGTGGACTCGGTGGGCAGGGATGCGGAAGTCGTCATGCATACGACGTTAGTGGTCACGGCTGGTTAAGGCATGGAGTGAGGGTGGACAAAGAACGTCAACCGTCCTTGTTGTGAGCTAACCCACAGGGGTGGGACGGGGGCGGCCGTCCGGGTGATTCGCGGCTTTCGGGGGTTCCGTACGAGTGGGGCGCACGGCGCGCGGGGTGGTTCGTTGATCACGGCGACCGTTGCACTAAAGTGGCGCGAACCGGCCGGAGCCCGGCCCTCACCGGCCGCCCGGCCCCTGGTAACACTCCGCGTGCGCGGCGCGGCGTATGCCTGCCGCGCCGTTATCTGAGAGGGCGCTTTGACTAGCGAGTCCCGACATGTCCCGGTGATGCTCCAGCGGTGCCTGGACCTGTTGGCCCCGGCGCTGGAGGGGCCGGGGGCCGTCGTCGTCGACTGCACCCTCGGTCTCGGCGGCCACAGCGAGGCCCTGCTGACCCGGTTTCCCCAGGCGCGCCTGATCGGCCTCGACCGCGACAAGGAGGCCCTGCGGCTCTCCGGGGAGCGCCTCGCGCCCTTCGGCGACCGCGCCACCCTCGTCCACGCCGTCTACGACGAGCTGCCCGACGTACTGGACCGGCTCGGCATCCCCACCGTGCAGGGCATCCTCTTCGACCTCGGCGTCTCCTCCATGCAGCTGGACGAGGCCGACCGCGGCTTCGCGTACGCGCAGGACGCGCCGCTGGACATGCGGATGGACCAGACGACGGGGATGAGCGCCGCCGAGGTGCTCAACACCTACCCGGCGGGCGAGCTCGTACGGATCCTGCGCCAGTACGGCGAGGAGAAGCAGGCCAAGCGGATCGTCTCGGCGATCGTGCGCGAGCGCGAGAAGGAGCCGTTCTCGAACAGCGCGCGGCTGGTCGAGCTGATCCGCGACGCCCTGCCGCAGGCGGCGAAGCGGACCGGGGGAAACCCCGCCAAGCGGACCTTCCAGGCCCTGCGCATCGAGGTCAACGGCGAGCTGTCGGTCCTGGAGCGGGCAATTCCGGCGGCCGTGGACCGGATCGCGGTGGGCGGGCGGATCGCCGTGCTGTCCTACCACTCGCTGGAGGACCGCCTCGTCAAGCAGGTCTTCGCGGCGGGCGCGGCGTCGACGGCCCCGCCGGGGCTGCCGGTGGTGCCGGAGAAGTACCAGCCGAAGCTGAAGCTGCTCACCCGGGGCGCGGAGCTGCCCACGGAGGAGGAGATCGCCGAGAACCGGCGGGCCGCACCGGCCCGCTTCCGCGGGGTCGAGCGCATTCGGGAGGCGCGACTGTGAGCAAAGCCGGGGGACGGCTGCGGAGCCCCTCGGGGCAGGCGGCGCTGACACCGTTCGTCCTGCTGGTGGTGGCGCTGCTCGCCGGCGGGCTGATCAGCCTGCTGCTGCTGAACTCGGCGCTCAACGAGGGCTCCTTCCAGCTGAGCAGGCTGAAGAAGGAGACCACCGCCCTGACGGACGAGGAACAGGCGCTCCAGCGGGACGTGGACGGCTACTCGGCGCCGGACGCGCTGCAGCGGCGGGCGCAGGAACTGGGCCTGGTGCCCGGGGGCAGCCCGGTCTTCATCGGCCCCGACGGCAAGGTCACGGGCACCGGCACCCCCGCGGAGCCCCCGCCCGCGCCTTCGCCCCCGGGGACGCCCGCGCCGAACCCCGCGGCCGTCCCGAGCCCGGCGGGCTCCCCGGCCCCGGCCCCGCCCAGGGCGGCCAACCCCAGCCGGGCGGAGCCCCTCAGCCCGCCCCGACCCCCGGAAGGTGACGTCGTGACGCGGACCCCTGCGGGACGCTGCACCGGATTCGGCCCCACCGGGCCCTGCAGCCTGCAGCCCTTCTCCCACCCCCGACCCCCGTCCGCCGGCGCCCCCCACCCCACCCGGCCCCACGCTTCACACGCCGGCGGGGCTGCTACGGCGCTCCACGCCGGCCGCCCGCCCGCCGGGCGCACCCCGCACACCTCCGGGCCCGGCCCGGCCCGGCCTCGCGGCCTCGCGGCGTGCCCGGCCGACCTGGCGCCCCGCACCGCCCGGACCGCCGGGCACGGCCTGCACACCTCCGGCCCCGCCGGACCCGGTCCGGCTCGGCCCCGCGCGGCTCGGCCCGCCGCGTGGGCGTGTGGCGGCGGGTGCGGGTCGCGGGTGCTCGCGGTGGCGTGCGCCGGTGCGGGGGGCGTGCAGGGGGTGGGCGCGTGAGCCCCCGGGTGCCCGGGCCCGGGAGGGCGCGGCCCGGCGGCGGCGAGCGGGCGCGGGCGAACTCGCGCCCCGCGACCCGCAGGCCCGCCCCCGCGAGGCAGGCGCACACCATCCGTCTCGGCAGCCCCAAGCCCCGGCTGCGCCTGGTGAGCGTCGGGCTGACCCTCGTCATGCTGGCCTTCGTCGTACGGCTGCTCCAGGTCCAGGCCGTCGACGCCTCCGCCTACTCCGCCAAGGCCTCCGAGAACCGCTTCACCAGCTACACCCTGGCCGCCGAGCGCGGTGAGATCACCGACCGCAAGGGCGTCGCCCTCGCCACCAGCGTCGACGCGTACGACATCACCGCCGACCCCAAGATGTTCACCCCGCAGGACAGCAAGGCCCCCGACGCCCCCGAGCAGGCCGCCGCCCTCCTCGCGCCGATCCTCGGCAAGGACGCCCAGGAGCTCACCGGGCTGCTGAAGACCAAGAACACCCGCTACGTCGTCCTGGCCCGCCGCCAGACCCCCCAGGTCTGGAACCAGATCAAGGACCTCAAGCGGGTCTTCGCCGACAAGGCCGCCGCCGACAAGAAGAACAACGGCCCCGGCGCGAACGTCCTCGCCGGCGTGTTCAACGAGGACAGCAGCAAGCGCGTGTACCCCGGCGGGGACCTGGCCGCCGGGATACTGGGCTACGTCAACGCCGAGGGCAAGGGCGCCGGCGGCCTGGAGTCCGCCCTCGACAAGAAGCTGGCCGGAAAGGACGGGGCGATCACCTACGCCCAGTCCGGCGGCCGCCGGGTGCCCACCGCCGGGTCCAGCGAGAAGCCCGCCGTGCCCGGCGACGACATCGAGCTCACCATCGACCGCGACATCCAGTGGGCGGCGCAGAGCGCCATCACCGAGCAGGTCCAGAAGTCCGAGGCCGACCGCGGCTACGTCATCGTCCAGGACACCCGCACCGGCGAGGTGCTGGCGATGGCCAACGCCCCCGGCTTCGACCCCAACGACCTCGGCCGGGCCCGCGCCGCCGCCATGGGCAACGCCGCCCTCCAGGACGTGTACGAGCCCGGCTCCACCGCCAAGGTCATGTCGATGGCCGCCGTACTGGAGGAGAAGAAGGCCACCCCGGAGACCCACGTCGAGGTCCCCAACCGCCTCCACCGCGGCGACCGGCTGTTCAAGGACGACATCGACCACCCGACCTGGTACCTCACCCTCAACGGGGTCCTCGCCAAGTCCTCCAACATCGGCACCATCCTGGCCACCGGCCAGCTCGGCGCCACCCAGCCCGAGGCCAACCGGGTCCTGTACTCGTACCTGACCAGGTTCGGCATCGGCCGCCCCACCGGCCTGAACTACCCCGGCGAGTCCCGCGGCATCCTCGCCCGGCCCGAGGACTGGTCGACCTCCCAGCAGTACACGATCCCTTTCGGCCAGGGACTCTCTCTCAACGCCATGCAGGCGGCCTCCGTGTACTCGACCATCGCCAACGGCGGGGTCCGCATCACTCCGACCCTGATCCGCGGCACCAAGGGCCCCGACGGCCGCTTCACCCCGGCCCCGGCCCCCGAGCAGACCCGCGTGATCAGCCAGGAGACGGCGAAGACCCTGTCGGAGATGCTCGAATCCGTGGTCGACGACCAGGACGGCACCGGCACCAAGGCCCGGATCCCCGGCTACCGGGTCGGCGGCAAGACGGGTACCTCCAACCGGGTGGATCCGGCCACCGGCCGCTACAAGGGCTACACCGCCTCCTTCGCCGGGTTCGCGCCCGCCGACAACCCCCGCATCACCGTCTACTGCGCCATCCAGAACCCCACCAAGGGCAGCTACTTCGGCGGCCAGATCTGCGGTCCGATCTACAAGAAGGTCATGGAGTTCGCCCTCAAGACCCTCCAGGTCGCCCCCACCGGAACCGCTCCCGCCGGGCTCCCCGTCACCTTCGACGCAGGCCCGCAGCACACCCCGCCCCCCGCTCCGCAGACCAGCCCCCAGCCCGGCCGCTGACCCGGCAGCCCGGCCGGCCCGCCACAAACCCGTGAGGCACCACCAGTGACAACGATCACCCCGGAACCGGGGAACCAGTCCGCCACCGGCTCCCCGGCCGGGCCCTCACTTCGCGACCGGCCCGCCGCGCCCGGTACGCTCACCGCCGTGCCCCACGCTGATCAGCCCAGAACCACCCAGAAAGACGCCCCGGCAGCGCCGCCGGGAGCGCCCCGGCCCACGGCCGTCCGCCCGACCCCGCTCGGCGGGCTGGCCACCCTGCTGGGTGTCCCCGCACCGGCCGCGGCGGAGCTGCCGCAGATCACCGGCATCACGCACGACTCCCGCGCCGTGCGCCCCGGCGACCTCTACGCGGCCCTGCCCGGAGCCCGGCTGCACGGCGCCGACTTCGCGGCCCAGGCCGCCGCGCAAGGTGCCGCCGCCGTGCTGACCGACCCGACGGGCGCCGAACGGGCCGCCGCGACCGGCCTGCCGGTGCTCGCCGTCGCCGACCCGCGCGGCCGGATGGGGGAGCTCGCCGCCGAGATCTACGGCCACCCGGGCGAAGGCCTGCTCCAGATCGGCATCACCGGCACCTCCGGCAAGACCACCACGGCGTACCTCGTCGAGGGCGGCCTGCGCGGAGCCGGGCGCAGCACCGGCCTCGTCGGCACCGTCGAGATGCGCATCGGCGACGAGCGCATCAAGTCCGAGCGGACCACTCCCGAGGCCACCGACCTCCAGGCGCTCTTCGCGGTCATGCGCGAACGCGGCGTCGAGGCCGTCGCCATGGAGGTCTCCAGCCACGCCCTGGTCCTGGGCCGGGTCGACGGCTGCGTCTTCGACGTCGCCGTCTTCAACAACCTGAGCCCGGAGCACATGGAGTTCCACTCCGACATGGAGGACTACTTCCAGGCGAAGGCGCAGCTGTTCACCGAGCGCCGCGCCCGCCTCGGTGTGGTCAACATCGACGACGAGTACGGCCGCCGCCTCGCCAAGGAGGCGACGATCCCCGTCGTCACCTTCTCCGCCGCCGGCGACCCGGCCGCCGACTGGCGCGCCGAGGACGTCGTGTTCGGACACATGGACTCCACCCTGACGGTGGTCGGCCCGGCCGGGGAGCGCGTACGGGCCACGGCCCCGCTGCCCGGACCGTTCAACGTCGCCAACACCGTCGCCGCGATCACCACCCTCGCCGCCGCCGGCCTCGACCCGCAGACCGCCGCCGACGGCGTCGCCGCGGTCCCCGGGGTGCCCGGCCGGCTGGAACGGGTGGACGCGGGCCAGCCGTACCTCGCCGTCGTCGACTACGCACACAAGACGGACGCCGTCGAATCGGTGCTGCGCGCCCTGCGCGAGGTCACCACCGGCAAGCTCCACATCGTGCTCGGCTGCGGCGGCGACCGCGACACCACCAAGCGCGGCCCGATGGGCGCCGCGGCCGCCCGGTTCGCCGACACCGCCGTCCTGACCTCCGACAACCCGCGCTCCGAGGACCCCCTGGCGATCCTCGCCGCGATGTTCGAGGGCGCCGTCTCCGTACCGCCCGCCGAGCGGGGCACCGTCCTCGTCGACGCCGACCGGGCCGCGGCCATCGCCGCCGCCGTCGCGCGCGCCGAGCCCGGCGACACCGTGCTCGTGGCCGGCAAGGGCCACGAGCAGGGCCAGGAGACCGCAGGCGTCGTACGGCCCTTCGACGACCGAGCGGTGCTGCGCGCCGCGATCGAGAACCGAGCACAACCGAACGTCCGACAGGCCGAGGTGAACCAGTGATCGCCCTCTCCCTCGCCGAGATCGCCGACATCACCGGCGGGCGGCCCCACGACATACCGGATCCGTCGGTGCGGATCACCGGGCCCGTGGTCATCGACTCCCGCCAGGTGGAGGCCGGCAGCCTGTTCGCCGCCTTCGACGGCGAGCACGTCGACGGCCACGACTACGCCGGGCGCGCGGTCGCCTCCGGCGCAGCGGCCGTCCTCGCCGCCCGGCCCGTCGGCGTACCCGCGATCGTCGTCCCCGACGTCGAGAAGGCGCTCGGCGCCCTCGCGCGAGCCGTCGTGGAACGCCTCGGCACCGACGTGGTGGCCCTGACCGGCTCCGCCGGCAAGACGTCCACCAAGGACCTGATCGCCCAGGTGCTCCAGGCCCACGCCCCCACCGTGTGGACCCCGGGCTCCCTCAACAACGAGATCGGCCTGCCGCTCACGGCGCTGCGCGCCACGGCGGAAACGCGGCACCTGGTCCTGGAGATGGGGGCCCGCGGCATCGGCCACATCCACTACCTCACCGGTCTGACCCCGCCGCGCATCGGCCTCGTCCTCAACGTCGGCACCGCCCACATCGGCGAGTTCGGCGGCCGGGAGCAGATCGCGCAGGCCAAGGGCGAGCTCGTGGAGGCCCTGCCGGCCGCGGACGAGGGCGGAGTGGCCGTCCTGAACGCGGACGACCCGCTGGTGCGTGCGATGTCCGCCCGCACCAAGGCCCGTGTGCTGCTGTTCGGCGAGGCCGAGGACGCCGGTGTACGTGCCTCGGAAGTCCGGATGACACCTGCGGGACAGCCCTCCTTCACACTCCACACACCCACCGGGTGCGGCGAAGTGACCTTGCGCCTGTACGGTGAGCACCACGTGTCGAACGCGCTCGCCGCGGCCGCCGTCGCCCATGTACTGGGCATGTCCGCCTTGGAGATCGCCACCGCGCTCTCCGGGGCAGGCACCCTGTCCCGGTGGCGGATGGAGGTCACCGAGCGGGCGGACGGCGTGACGATCGTCAACGACGCCTACAACGCGAATCCCGAGTCCATGCGGGCCGCTCTGCGCGCACTTGCCGCGATGGGCAGTGCCGCCCAGGCACGCGGGGGGCGCACGTGGGCGGTGCTCGGTCCCATGGCCGAGCTCGGTGACGCGTCGCTGGCCGAGCACGACGCGGTGGGGCGGCTTGCCGTCCGGCTCAACGTGAGCAAGCTCGTCGCAGTCGGGGGCAGGGAAGCGTCCTGGCTGCAACTGGGCGCATATAACGAGGGTTCGTGGGGTGAGGAGTCGGTGGTCGTGTCCGACGCGCAGGCGGCGATCGACCTGTTGCGCAGTGAACTGCGCCCGGGGGACGTCGTGCTGGTGAAGGCCTCCAGGTCGATCGGCCTGGAGCGGATCGCTCAGGCGCTGCTGGCCGGCGAGGGCGAGGTCGCCGACCGATGAGGCAGATCCTCTTCGCCGGTGTCATCGGCATGTTCCTGACCGTGGTCGGCACGCCGCTGCTGATCAAGCTGCTGGCCCGCAAGGGTTACGGCCAGTTCATCCGCGACGACGGCCCGCGCGGCCACGCCGGGAAGAAGGGCACGCCCACCATGGGCGGCATCTCCTTCATCCTGGCCACGCTCATCGCGTACGCCCTGACGAAGGTGATCACGGGCAGCCAGCCCACGTTCTCCGGCGTTCTGGTGCTCTTCCTGATGGCCGGCATGGGCCTCGTCGGCTACCTCGACGACTACATCAAGATCGTCAAGCGCCGCTCGCTCGGTCTGCGGGCCAAGGCCAAGATGGCCGGTCAGCTGATCGTCGGCATCGCCTTCGCGGTGCTCGCGCTCCAGTTCAAGGACATCCGCGGCAACGCTCCGGCCTCCACCAAGCTGTCGTTCGTCACGGACTTCGGCTGGTCGATCGGCCCGGTGCTGTTCGTGGTCTGGGCGCTGTTCATGATCCTCGCGATGTCCAACGGCGTGAACCTGACCGACGGCCTCGACGGTCTGGCCACCGGCGCCGCCGTGATGGTCTTCGGCGCCTACACCTTCATCGGCGTCTGGCAGTTCCAGGAGTCCTGCGCCAACGCGCAGACCCTGACCAACCCCAACGCCTGCTTCGAGGTACGCGACCCGCTGGACCTCGCGATCGTCGCGTCCGCCCTCATGGGCGCCTGCTTCGGCTTCCTGTGGTGGAACACCTCGCCCGCCAAGATCTTCATGGGTGACACCGGCTCGCTGGCCCTCGGCGGCGCCCTCGCGGGCCTGGCGATCTGCTCCCGCACGGAGTTCCTGATCGCTCTCCTCGGCGGCCTGTTCGTCCTCATCACCATGTCGGTCGTCATCCAGGTCGGCTCCTTCAAGCTGACCGGGAAGCGCGTCTTCCGGATGGCGCCGCTCCAGCACCACTTCGAACTCAAGGGGTGGTCCGAAGTCCTCGTGGTGGTCCGCTTCTGGATCATCCAGGGCATGTGCGTCATCGTTGGTCTCGGACTCTTCTACGCGGGATGGGCAGCGGACAAGTGACCTCCTGGCAGGGCAAGAACATCACCGTCGCCGGTCTCGGCGTGAGCGGCATCAGCGCCGCCCGCGCCCTGGCCGGCCTCGGCGCTTCGGTGACCGTCGTGGACGGCGGCGACGGCGAGGGCCACCGGGCGCGGGCCGCCGAGCTCGGCGAGCTGGGCATCTCCGTACGCCTCGGGGATGCGCAGACCCTGCCCGAGGGCACCGACCTGGTCGTCACCTCGCCGGGCTGGAAGCCCGACAGCCCGCTCTTCGCGGCCGCCGCCGCGGCCGGCGTGGACGTCGTGGGCGACGTCGAGATCGCCTGGCAGCTGCGGGGCGAGGGCGCGGCCCCCTGGCTCGCGATCACCGGCACGAACGGCAAGACCACCACCACGCAGATGCTGGCCTCGATCCTGCGGGCGGCGGGCCTGAAGACCGCCGCGGTCGGCAACATCGGCACCCCGATCATCGACGTGGTGCTCGGCGAGGAGCGGTACGACGTCCTCGCCGTGGAGCTCTCCAGCTACCAGCTCCACTGGGCGCCCTCGCTGCGCGCCCACTCGGCGGCCGTGCTCAACCTGGCGCCCGACCACCTCGACTGGCACGGCTCGATGGAGGCCTACGCCGCCGACAAGGGCCGGATCTACGAGGGCAACACGGTGGCCTGCGTCTACAACGTCGCCGACCCCGCCACCGAGAAGCTGGTCGAGGACGCCGACGTCGAGGAGGGCTGCCGGGCGATCGGCTTCACCCTCGGCGCCCCCGGCCCCTCCATGCTCGGCGTCGTCGACGGCATCCTCGTCGACCGGGCCTTCGTGGAGAACCGGCAGAAGAACGCCCAGGAGCTCGCCGAGGTCTCCGACATCAACCCGCCGGCCCCGCACAACATCGCGAACGCGCTCGCCGCGGCCGCGCTGGCCCGCGCCTTCGGTGTCCCGCCGCGTGCGGTCCGCGACGGACTGCGCGACTTCCGGCCCGACGCGCACCGCGTCGCGTACGTGGACGAGGTCGCCGGGGTCACGTACGTCGACGACTCCAAGGCCACCAACACCCACGCCGCGGAGGCCTCCCTCGCCGCCTTCGAGCCCGTCGTGTGGATCGCCGGCGGCCTCGCCAAGGGAGCGACCTTCGACGAGCTCGTGCAGAAGTCCGCGAAGCGGCTGCGCGCGGCGGTCCTGATCGGCGCCGACCGGGCGCTGATCGCCGAGGCGCTGGCGCGACACGCGCCCGAGGTCCCGGTCACCGACCTCGACCGGACCGACACTGGGGCGATGCTCGCAGCGGTCCGGGAAGCGGCCCGGCTCGCCGAGCCCGGCGACACGGTCCTGCTGGCACCGGCCTGTGCCTCGATGGACATGTTCGCGAACTACAACGAGCGCGGGGACGCATTCGCCGACGCGGTGCGCGAACTGGCCGCCGAGAGCGCCTAGGTCCGGCAGGAGGTTCCTCCCCGACCGGCCCGCGGGCTGCTCGCCTCGTACGAGTGGAGGGGAAGGTCACACATGCCGGCCAAGCAAGTGCTCCCGGGGCGGCGGCCGTCCGCCGTGAAGACCGCGAAGCCAGCGAAGCCCGCCAAGGCGGCCAAGGCCGCCGGCGCGGTCCGGGCCGTCCGGCCGCAGGGCCGCCGGCGCCCGGTGCGCGGCCTGAAGAGGTCGCCCGGGCGCGGGCCGCTGGACCGGCTGCGGCGTACGCAGCAGCAGCTGCGCAAGGCCTGGGACCGTCCCCTCACCGCGTATTACCTGATTTTCGGCAGCTCGCTGCTCATCACCGTGCTCGGGCTGGTGATGGTCTACTCGGCTTCGATGATCAAAGCCCTCCAGCTGGGCCTGGGAGACGCGTACTTCTTCAAGAAGCAGTTCCTGGCCGCCCTGATCGGCACGGGGCTGCTGCTGGTCGCCTCGCGGATGCCGGTCAAGCTCCACCGGGCGCTCTCCTACCCGGTGCTCGCCGGAACCCTGTTCCTGATGGTCCTGGTCCAGGTCCCCGGGATAGGAGTCGCGATCAACGGCAACCAGAACTGGATCTCCCTCGGCGGCCCGTTCATGCTGCAGCCCAGCGAGTTCGGCAAGCTGGCGCTGATCCTGTGGGGGGCCGACCTGCTGGCCCGCAAGGGTGGCAAGGGGCTGCTGAGCCAGTGGAAGCACCTGCTGGTGCCGCTGGTCCCGGTGGCGTTCGTACTGCTCGGGCTGATCATGCTGGGCGGCGACATGGGCACCGCGATGATCCTCGGCGCCATCCTGTTCGGGCTGCTGTGGCTGGCGGGCGCCCCGACGCGGATGTTCGTGGGGGTGCTGGCCGCGGCCGGCGTGGTCGTCGCGCTGCTGATCAAGACGAGCCCGCACCGGATGGACCGGCTCGCCTGCATCGGAGCGACGGACCCTGGCAAGAACGACCTCTGCTGGCAGGCCGTCCACGGAATCTACGCTCTCGCATCGGGCGGATGGTTCGGTTCCGGTTTGGGTGCCAGTGTGGAAAAATGGGGGCAACTACCCGAAGCCCACACCGATTTCATCTTCGCCATCACCGGGGAGGAACTGGGTCTGGCGGGGACGCTGTCGGTACTCGCCCTGTTCGCGGCTCTAGGCTATGCGGGTATCCGCGTGGCCGGACGCACGGAGGACTCCTTCGTACGCTATGCCGCGGGAGGCGTGACCACCTGGATCACGGCCCAGGCCGTGATCAACATCGGTGCGGTGCTCGGCCTGCTGCCGATCGCCGGTGTCCCGCTCCCGCTGTTCTCGTACGGGGGTTCCGCGCTGCTGCCGACCATGTTCGCGGTCGGACTGCTCATCGCCTTCGCGCGGGAGGAGCCGGCTGCGCGCGCGGCGCTCGCGATGCGCCAGCCGAAGACCGGCTGGAAGCGGACCGGGCAGAGATGGAAGTCGATGAGACGGCGCGTCAAGAGGCGTCCGTCCGGAGAGCGGTGAATTTCGGTGCATGTCGTACTCGCCGGTGGGGGGACCGCCGGCCACATCGAGCCGGCGCTCGCCCTCGCGGACGCCCTGCGCAGGCAGGACCCTTCCGTGGGCATCACCGCCCTCGGCACGGAGCGCGGGCTCGAAACCCGCCTTGTGCCCGAGCGCGGCTATGAACTGGGGCTGATCCCCGCCGTTCCGCTGCCCCGCAAGCCCACCCCCGAGCTGATCACCGTCCCCGGACGGCTGCGCGGCACGATCAAGGCCGCCGAGGAGATCCTGGAGCGCACCAAGGCCGACTGCGTCGTCGGCTTCGGCGGCTACGTGGCCCTGCCCGGCTACCTGGCCGCCAAGCGGCTCGGCGTGCCGATCATCGTCCACGAGGCCAACGCCCGGCCCGGACTGGCCAACAAGATCGGCTCCCGGTACGCGCACGCCGTCGCGGTCTCCACCCCCGACAGCAAACTGCGCGGGGCCCGCTACGTGGGCATCCCGCTGCGCCGCAGCATCTCCACCCTGGACCGGTCCGCGGCCCGCCCGGAGGCGCGTGCCGCCTTCGGCCTGGACCCCAACCTGCCGACGCTGCTCGTCTCCGGCGGCTCGCAGGGCGCCCGCCGCCTCAACGAGACGATCCAGGCGGTCGCGCCGACCCTCCAGCGCTCCGGGATCCAGATCCTGCACGCGGTCGGCCCGAAGAACGAACTGCCGCATGTCGACAACATGCCCGGGATGCCGCCCTATGTGCCGGTACCGTACGTGGACCGGATGGACCTCGCGTACGCCGCCGCCGACATGATGCTGTGCCGGGCGGGCGCGATGACCGTCGCCGAACTCTCCGCCGTCGGGCTGCCCGCCGCGTACGTCCCGCTGCCGATCGGCAACGGCGAACAGCGGCTCAACGCCCAGCCGGTGGTCAAGGCCGGCGGCGGGCTGCTCGTCGACGACGCGGAACTGACGCCCGACTGGGTGCTCGGCCAGGTCCTGCCGGTCCTCGCCGACCCGCACCGCCTGTACGAGATGTCCCGCGCCGCCGCCGAGTTCGGCCGCCGGGACGCCGACGAGCTGCTGGTCGCGATGGTGTACGAGGCGATCGCCGCCCACAGGAACCGCTAGCGCAGGAGGCACAGGAGTGGCCGGAGCGAAGACCGCACCGCGCGGGAGCCGGGGTTCCGACGGGTCCGACCGGAACCCCGGCCCCGGCCGGGGTTCCGGCCCTGCCGAGTCACCCAAGGCGCCGGGCGCGGCGCGGACATCCGGCCTGCCGGGCCCCGGCACACGGCGCTTCCTCAGGCGCGTGTGCCGGGGTCCGGTGCTGCTCCCGCTGATCGCGGCGGTCCTCCTCGTGGCGGGCGGCACCTGGGTGCTCTACGGCTCCTCCTGGCTGCGGGTCGAGAAGGTGACCGCGAGCGGAACCCGGGTCCTCACCCCCGGGCAGGTCCTGGCCGCCGCGGCGGTGCCCGTCGGAGCCCCGTTGGTGAGCGTGGACACCGACGAGATCGAGGGCCGGGTCCGCAGCAGGCTGCCCCGGGTCGATTCGGTCGACGTGGTGCGGGCCTGGCCGCACGGAATCGGGCTGAAAGTGACGGAGCGCAAACCCGTCCTGCTCATCAAAAAGGCCGCCAACTTCGTGGAAGTGGACGCTTCGGGTGTGCGATTCGACACGGTTGCGAAAGCACCCGACGGTGTTCCGGTCCTGGAATTGACGGCGGCACAGTCGTCGAGTGGCCGTCGCTTCGACGAGCAGCGGCTGCTGCGCGAGGCGGTGGGCGTCGCCGGCGACCTCCCTGAGGCCGTCGCCCGGCAGACCGCGCAGGTCAAGGTGGGCTCGTACGACTCGGTCGTCCTGGAGTTGACCCGGGGTCGCACGGTGATGTGGGGCAGCGGCGAACAGGGCCAGGCCAAGGGCCGCGCGCTGACCGCCCTGCTGAAAGCGGCGCCCAAGGCTGACCACTTTGACGTGAGCGTCCCCACCGCCCCTGCCGTGTCCGGGAGTTGACGTCGGCTCGAACAGCGACGCACCCTGGTTGGCCACCGATACGGGTGATCACATAGGGTGAAAAGAAAAACGGGAGGTTCGGCGTGTTCGTTGAACACGCGCTACTTGTCGACTTAGTGTCCTGTTCGGAAGAGTCCAGGGAACAGGCACATACTTAACCCTAAACTTCAGGGTTAGGGTTCGGGTCGGCGCGTTCGGACCGTCCCACATTTCGGCATCAGTCGTCGCAACGCAGGCCCGCGAGGCGGCGACACGTAATCGAGGCGAGAGGCCTTCGACGTGGCAGCACCGCAGAACTACCTCGCAGTCATCAAGGTCATCGGTGTCGGCGGCGGTGGTGTCAATGCCATCAACCGAATGATCGAGGTCGGTCTCAAGGGTGTCGAGTTCATCGCCATCAACACGGACGCCCAGGCCCTGTTGATGAGCGACGCCGACGTCAAGCTCGACGTCGGCCGTGAACTCACCCGGGGCCTCGGCGCCGGAGCGAACCCGGCCGTCGGTCGCAAGGCGGCAGAGGACCACCGCGAGGAGATCGAGGAGGTCCTCAAGGGGGCCGACATGGTCTTCGTCACCGCCGGCGAGGGCGGCGGCACCGGCACCGGCGGCGCGCCCGTCGTCGCCAACATCGCACGCTCGCTGGGCGCCCTGACGATCGGTGTGGTCACCCGCCCGTTCACCTTCGAGGGCCGGCGCCGCGCGAACCAGGCGGAGGACGGCATCGCCGAGCTCCGCGAAGAGGTCGACACCCTCATCGTCATCCCCAACGACCGGCTGCTGTCCATCTCGGACCGCCAGGTCAGCGTGCTCGACGCCTTCAAGTCGGCCGACCAGGTCCTGCTCTCCGGCGTGCAGGGCATCACCGACCTCATCACCACCCCGGGTCTGATCAACCTCGACTTCGCCGACGTCAAGTCCGTGATGTCCGAGGCCGGCTCGGCCCTGATGGGCATCGGCTCGGCCCGCGGCGACGACCGCGCCGTGGCCGCCGCCGAGATGGCGATCTCCTCGCCGCTGCTGGAGGCGTCCATCGACGGGGCGAGGGGCGTCCTCCTCTCCATCTCCGGCGGCTCGGACCTCGGTCTCTTCGAGATCAACGAGGCCGCGCAGCTGGTGAGCGAGGCCGCGCACCCCGAGGCGAACATCATCTTCGGCGCCGTCATCGACGACGCGCTCGGCGACGAGGTGCGCGTCACCGTCATCGCCGCCGGGTTCGACGGCGGACAGCCCCCGGCCCGCCGGGACAACGTCATCGGCGCCGCGTCCACCAAGCGCGAGGAGCCGGCTCCCGCCCCGGTCCGCGCGGCCGAGCCGGTCCGCCCGGCCTTCGGCGGACTGGGTACGGTCACCCCGCGCGAGGACCCGCCGGCCCCGGTCGAAACGGCTCCGGTCGAGGCCGCGGCCCCCGCGCCCGCGCAGGTCCCGACGGCCCGGCCCTACCAGGACAGCCCGGCCGAGGAACTGGACGTCCCGGACTTCTTGAAGTGACGCTGGGGCAGCACAACGAGAGCGGCGCCCACTTCGCCTTCACCGACCGGTGGGGCGGGGTGAGCGCCGTTCCGTACGAGGAGCTCAACCTCGGCGGCGCGGTCGGCGACGACCCGGCCGCCGTTCGCGCGAACCGGGCGATCGCGGCGAAGGCCCTGGGCATCGACCCGGACCAGGTGGTCTGGATGAACCAGGTCCACGGCAAGGACGTGGCGGTGGTGTCCGGTCCCTGGGGGAGCGACGCCGAGATCCCGCCGGTGGACGCCGTGGTGACCGCCCGGCGGGGGCTGGCCCTCGCGGTGCTCACCGCCGACTGCACTCCGGTCCTGCTGGCCGACCCGGTGGCGGGCGTCGCGGCCGCCGCCCACGCCGGACGGCCCGGACTGGTCGCCGGAGTGGTGCCCGCCGCCGTGGCGGCGATGGTCTCCCTCGGCGCCGAACCGGAGCGGATCACCGCCCGTACGGGACCCGCGGTCTGCGGGCGCTGCTACGAGGTGCCGGCACAGATGCGGGACGCCGTCGCCGAGGTGGTTCCGGCGGCCCGCGCCGAGACCAGTTGGGGAACCCCGTCGGTCGACGTGGTGGCCGGGGTGCACGCCCAGCTCGCGGAGGCGGGGGTGGTGAACCGGCACCGTTCGGCGGTCTGCACACTGGAGTCGCGGGACCACTACTCGTACCGCCGCGACCGGGTGACCGGGCGGCTCGCCGGATATGTCTGGTTGGACTGAGGAATGACGGATCGTAAGTCGGAGCTCGCGCACAACCTGGCGCGGGTGGAGGAACGCATCTCGTCCGCCTGCGCCGCCGCGGGGCGCGGGCGGGACGAGGTGCAGCTCATCGTGGTCACCAAGACCTATCCGGCGAGCGACGTACGACTGCTGGCGGACCTGGGGGTCCGCCATGTTGCGGAGAATCGGGACCAGGATGCGGCCCCCAAGGCCGCGGCCTGCGCGGATCTGCCGCTCACCTGGCACTTCGTCGGCCAGTTGCAGACGAACAAAGTCCGTTCCGTGGCCGGATATGCGCATGTCGTGCAGTCCGTCGACCGGCCCCGGCTCGTCACCGCCCTCTCGGCGGCGGCGGTGCAGCAGGAGCGGGAACTGGGCTGCCTCGTGCAAATCGCCCTCGACGCCGAGTCGGGGGAGCGCGGGACCCGGGGCGGAGCCGCTCCCGAGCAGCTCGCCGAACTCGCGGACCTCGTGGCCGGGGCGCCCGGGCTGCGGATCGACGGTGTGATGACCGTCGCTCCGCTGGCCGGACCGTACGCGGGACGTGAACAGGCCGCTTTCGAGCGGTTGATGGAATTGTCATCCAGCCTGCGCGCGGACCATCCGGCTGCCACGATGGTGTCGGCCGGGATGAGCGCAGACCTGGAACAGGCCGTTGCGGCCGGTGCGACACATGTACGCGTCGGCACTGCGGTACTCGGCGCGAGACCCCGGCTCGGGTAACGTCGCGAAGAAAGTCGGACCACAGCAGAAAATATGGTCATTCCCGCTGATGGGCGGACGACCACGTGGATCGCGGGCAGTTGGTGACTTTGGTGACACAGCGACACACCTGCGACAGGGCGATCCACCACAGAGCGGAGGACTCAGAGAATGGCCGGCGCGATGCGCAAGATGGCGGTCTACCTCGGCCTCGTGGAGGACGACCGGTACGACAACCCGGGGTACGACCCCGATGACGAGTTCGAGCCCGAGCCGGAGCCGGAGCGGGACCGCCGGAGCCGCCAGCCCGTACACCAAGCGCCCGTAACGGACGAACCGGTACGAGTCGCCCAGCCTCCCGCGCAACGGGATCCGATCCCCCTGCCCGTGGAAAACGGACGTCCCGCGCGAATCGCCCCCGTGGCATCCATCACACCCGAACGCTCGAACCTGGAGAAGAACGCCCCCGTGATCATGCCCAAGGTCGTCTCCGAGCGGGAGCCGTACCGCATCACGACGCTGCACCCCCGGACCTACAACGAGGCCCGTACCATCGGGGAACACTTCCGTGAGGGCACTCCGGTGATCATGAATCTCACGGAGATGGACGACACGGATGCGAAGCGTCTCGTCGACTTCGCCGCCGGCCTCGTCTTCGGCCTGCACGGCAGCATTGAACGCGTGACACAGAAGGTGTTCCTGCTGTCGCCTGCTAACGTCGATGTCACGGCGGAGGACAAGGCCCGCATCGCGGAGGGCGGGTTCTTCAACCAAAGCTAGACCGATCCGTCAGACACGGGGGACCGGGAAATGAGCGAGAGCAGGGGAGAGGGAAGCGCGGGATGGGCGTCGCACTAGAGGTGGTCTACATCGCTCTGATGTGCTTCCTTATCGTGCTGATCTTCCGGCTGGTCATGGACTACGTCTTCCAGTTCGCACGTTCATGGGCACCCGGCAAGGCGATGGTGGTCGTACTGGAGGCCACCTACACTGTGACCGATCCACCGCTGAAGCTTCTCCGGCGCTTCATCCCGCCGTTGCGTCTCGGGGGCGTGGCACTCGACCTGTCCTTCTTCGTTCTGATGATCATCGTTTACATCCTCATCAGTTTCGTGAGCACCGCTGCGAGAAGCGTGTGAACGATGAGCTTCTCCGCGCGCGCGGGGACAGTCCCGATACGGTCTTGCCGACTGCCGACGACTACGTAGAGGTGAAGAAGACATGCCGCTGACTCCCGAGGACGTGCGGAACAAGCAGTTCACGACCGTCCGCCTCCGAGAAGGCTATGACGAGGACGAGGTCGATGCCTTCCTCGACGAGGTCGAGTCCGAACTGACGCGCCTGCTGCGCGAGAACGAGGACCTGCGCGCCAAGCTGGCCGCCGCCACGCGTGCCGCCGCGCAGAACCAGCAGCAGGGCATGCGCAAGCCCGAGCCCCAGGACCAGCGCGGCCCCGGCGCCCCCGTGCCCGCGGCCATATCCGGCCCGCCGGTGCAGCAGGGTCCGCCGCAGATGGGCCCGCCGCAGCTGCCGGGCGGCCAGCCCCAGCTGCCCGCCGGTCCCGGCGGACACGGACCGCAGGGTCCGGGCCCGATGGGCGGCCCCATGCACACCATGGGCGGCCAGCAGCAGATGGGCCAGCAGTCCATGGGCGGCCAGAACCCGCTCGGCCAGCAGATGCAGCCCATGGGCCAGCAGATGCAGCAGATGGGCGGCCCGGGCCAGCAGATGCAGCCCATGGGTCAGCAGATGCAGCAGATGCAGCAGCAGCCGCAGCTCCCGCAGCAGGGCCCCGGTGGCGACAGCGCCGCCCGCGTCCTGTCGCTGGCACAGCAGACCGCCGACCAGGCGATCGCGGAGGCCCGCTCCGAGGCCAACAAGATCGTCGGCGAGGCCCGCAGCCGTGCCGAGGGCCTGGAGCGGGACGCCCGCGCCAAGGCCGACGCACTGGAGCGGGACGCGCAGGAGAAGCACCGCGTCGCGATGGGCTCGCTGGAGTCGGCCCGCGCCACGCTGGAGCGCAAGGTCGAGGACCTGCGGGGCTTCGAGCGTGAGTACCGTACGCGTCTGAAGTCCTACCTGGAGTCGCAGCTGCGCCAGCTGGAGACCCAGGCGGACGACTCGCTGGCCCCGCCGCGCAACCCGGCTGCCGCCTCGCTGCCGCCGTCGCCGTCGCCCTCGATGGCTCCGGCCGGTGCGATGGGCCACTCCATGGGCGGCCCGTCCCCGATGGGCGGTCCGTCGCCCATGGGCGGTCCCTCCCCGATGGGTGGGCCCTCGTACGGTGGTCAGCAGCAGATGTCTCCCGCGATGACCCAGCCGATGGCTCCGGTGCGGCCGGCCGCGCCGCAGCCGATGCAGGCGCCGTCGCCGATGCGGGGCTTCCTGATCGACGAGGACGACAACTAGGCCGCGCCTCGGCGGTCGGCAGCAGTCACGGGCCGGGCCCGGTTCCCCTTCGGGGGCACCGGGCCCGGCCCGTTCGCGTATCCGTGCGGTTCTCGATCACCGGCCCGGGACGAGGGCATCCCACTGATCGCGCGTCGGGCCGTCGTGCTGCGGCGTGAACTCAGGGCGGGCGGCCAGCCAGGCGGTGACGTGCCGGTCCACCTCGTCGGTGCCGTAGGCGTCGTCGGCCGGTCGCACGAGGTGGCGTACCTGGGCCCGGGCCCTCATGACGACGGGATCGTCGAAGGCGCAGGCGGCCAGGGCGGCAGCCCGCCGGTCCGAGGGCGGTGCGCTCTCGGCGAGGCGTTCCCCGTGGGCGCGGTCGGCCGCCACCTGCGCGTCGAACCACGGGCGCATGGCCTGTGCCGTCCAAGCGTGGTAGCCGACGGGGTCCGCGGCGATCCGGTCGACTTGGGCGGCGAGGTGCTGGGCGGCACGCAGGCCGAGGGATACGCCGTGGCCCGACGTGGGGTTGGTGTGGATGAGGCTGTCCCCGGCGTTGACCAGGCCGGCGACGACGGGGCCGTCGTCGTCGGCGAGGGCGGTCCAGCGGTTGTCCAGGCCGGCCATGGCCAGGACGGCCGACCGTGGTTCGGGGTCCAGGTCGAGCCAGGCGGCGGTGGCGGGGAAGCGGCGGGCGGCGGCCTCGAACACGGCGGGGTCGGTGAGCGCGCCCCGGGTCGGATCAGCCGTGGAGAGCACCAGGTTCACCGCGAAGGTGTCGTTGTCGGAAGGGAAGACGCCGGCGAGCGCGAACGGTGCGGCCGAGCCGGTCTTGACCCGCCCGGGATCACGCGGCCCGTCGGCGCGCAGGCGGTACCAGCGGCACAGGTAGGCGATCCCGGCGCGGTGGCTGTCGACCACGGGCGGGCGGCAGCCGGCCGCGACCAGCCAGGCGGGAACCGGCGAGCGACGACCGGCCGCATCGACGACGAGGTCCGCCCGGTGCGTTTCCGCGCCCACCTGCACGCCGGTGACCCGGGCAGGGCGGCCCGCCTCGATGGTGAGGGCGCGCACCCGGCAGCCTTGCCGTATCTCGACGGTGGGCTCCCGCCGCACGGCCGCGGCCAAGGCGGCCTCCAGCACGATGCGGCGAGTGCGCAGGGTCACCAGGTCCTCATCGCCGGGCCGGTGCGGCGGGTGCTCACCGAACCAGTCGAACTCGTGGTACTCCCGGGCTCCGCGTGCCAGCAGGTCGGCGTAGACGTCGGGGGCCTCGGTGCGCAGCACGGTGCGCACGGGCGCGAGGAGCGAGTGGGGCTGGACGGCGTGCGGGATCCGGGGCCTGTCCCAGTGGAAGAAGTCCCGGTTCAGGTCCTCTCCGGCCTGCCGCGCGTCCCGCTCGAACAACGTGACCCTGTGTCCCCGCCGACCGAGCATGAGCGCTGTCCCCAGCCCGCTGATGCCCCCACCGATCACCGCAACCCGCGCCACTGAACTCTCCTTCGCGTCGTGTTGCGGAGTGAGCCTACCGCTTGGTGATCAACGGAAAGCGGCCCTACCCCCTGGTAGAGGGGGTACGGGCCGCAGGCCGTGCGGCTACGCCTTGGTTACGCCTTGCGGAGGCGGAAGGTCAGGCCCAGGGCCTCGTCCGTGAAGGGGTCACCGTAGGAGCCGTCGGCCTCGCCGGAGGCGAAGTCCGTGGCGAGGACCTCGTCCGCGATGAGCTCGGCGTGGTCCGTGAGGGCCGTGACGACCTCCGCGGACTCCGAGGCCCACCGCAGCGCGATGCGGTCCGCGACGTCCAGCCCCGAGTTCTTCCGCGCCTCCTGGATCAGGCGGATCGCGTCACGGGCCAGGCCGGCCAGCCGCAGCTCCGGAGTGATCTCCAGGTCCAGGGCGACCGTGGCACCCGAGTCCGAGGCCACCGACCAGCCCTCGCGCGGCGTCTCGGTGATGATGACCTCCTCCGGGGTCAGGGTGACCTCCTCCCCGTTCACCGCGACCACCGCGGTACCGGCCCGCAGCGCCAGGGAGAGCGCCGCCGCGTCGGCCGCGGCCACCGCCTTCGCCACGTCCTGCACGCCCTTGCCGAAGCGCTTGCCCAGCGCCCGGAAGTTCGCCTTGGCCGTGGTGTCCACCAGGGAACCGCCCACCTCGGACAGCGAGGCCAGCGAGGAGACGTTCAGCTCCTCGGTGATCTGCGCCTGGAGCTCCGCAGACAGGGCGTCGAAGCCGGCCGCGCCGACCAGGGCCCGTGACAGCGGCTGACGGGTCTTGACCCCGGACTCCGCACGCGTGGCCCGGCCCAGCTCGACCAGGCGGCGCACCAGCTGCATCTGCCGGGACAGCACCGGGTCGACCGCGGACGCGTCCGACTCCGGCCAGGACGAGAGGTGCACCGACTCGGGGGCGTCCGGTGTGACCGGGACGATCATGTCCTGCCAGACCCGCTCCGTGATGAAGGGGGTCAGCGGCGCCATCAGGCGGGTGACCGTCTCGACCACCTCGTGCAGCGTCCGCAGCGCGGCCGCGTCGCCCTGCCAGAAGCGGCGGCGCGAGCGGCGGACGTACCAGTTGGACAGGTCGTCCACGAAGGAGGACAGGAGCTTGCCGGCGCGCTGCGTGTCGTACGCCTCCATCGCCTCGGTGACCTCGGCGGTCAGCGAGTGGAGCTCCGAGAGCAGCCAGCGGTCCAGCACGGTGCGCTCGGCCGGGGCCGGGTCGGCCGCGGACGGGGCCCAGTTCGACGTACGGGCGTACAGCGCCTGGAAGGCGACCGTGTTCCAGTACGTGAGGAGCGTCTTGCGGACGACCTCCTGGATCGTGCCGTGGCCGACGCGCCGCGCCGCCCACGGGGAGCCGCCGGCCGCCATGAACCAGCGGACCGCGTCCGCGCCGTGCTGGTCCATGAGCGGGATCGGCTGGAGGATGTTGCCCAGGTGCTTGGACATCTTGCGGCCGTCCTCGGCGAGGATGTGGCCCAGGCAGACCACGTTCTCGTACGAGGACTTGTCGAACACCAGGGTGCCGACGGCCATCAGCGTGTAGAACCAGCCGCGGGTCTGGTCGATCGCCTCCGAGATGAACTGCGCCGGGTAGCGCTTCTCGAAGATCTCCTTGTTCTTGTACGGGTAGCCCCACTGCGCGAACGGCATCGACCCCGAGTCGTACCAGGCGTCGATGACCTCCGGCACGCGGACGGCGGTCAGGGAGCAGCCCTCGTGCGTGCAGGTGAAGGTGACGTCGTCGATGTAGGGGCGGTGCGGGTCCAGGGCCGACTGGTCGGTGCCCGACAGCTCGGACAGCTCCGCGCGCGAGCCGACGCAGGTGAGGTGGTCCTCCTCGCAGCGCCAGATCGGCAGCGGGGTGCCCCAGTAGCGGTTGCGGGACAGCGCCCAGTCGATGTTGTTGTTCAGCCAGTCGCCGAAGCGGCCCTGCTTGACCGACTCCGGGAACCAGTTCGTCTTCTCGTTCTCCCGCAGCATCGCGTCCTTGACGGCGGTGGTGCGGATGTACCAGGACGGCTGCGCGTAGTAGAGCAGCGCCGTGTGGCAGCGCCAGCAGTGCGGGTAGCTGTGCTCGTAGGCGATGTGCTTGAAGAGCAGGCCGCGCGCGTCGAGGTCGGCGGTCAGCTTCTCGTCGGCCTTCTTGAAGAAGACACCGCCGACGAGCGGGACCTCCTCCTCGAAGGTGCCGTCGGGGCGGACCGGGTTCACGACCGGCAGACCGTACGCACGGCAGACCGCGAGGTCGTCGGCGCCGAAGGCCGGGGACTGGTGGACCAGACCGGTGCCGTCCTCGGTCGTGACGTACTCGGCGTTGACGACGTAGTGGGCGGGCGCGGGGAACTCCACCAGGGAGAACGGGCGCTCGTACGTCCAGCGCTCCATCTCCTTGCCGGTGAAGGACTCGCCGGTGGCCTCCCAGCCCTCGCCGAGCGCCTTCTCCAGCAGCGGCTGGGCGACGACCAGCTTCTCGGAGCCCTCGGCGCCGGCACGGCGCGCGACCACGTACGTGACGTCCGGGTGCGCGGCGACGGCGGTGTTCGAGACCAGGGTCCAGGGGGTCGTCGTCCAGACGAGCAGGGCGGCCTGGCCGGCGAGCGGGCCGGAGGTCAGCGGGAAGCGCACGTAGACGGAGGGGTCGACGACCGTCTCGTAGCCCTGCGCCAGCTCGTGGTCGGACAGGCCGGTCCCGCAGCGCGGGCACCAGGGGGCGACGCGGTGGTCCTGGACCAGCAGGCCCTTGTTGAAGATCTCCTTCAGCGACCACCAGACGGACTCGACGTACTCGGGGTCCATGGTCCGGTACGCGTCGTCCAGGTCGACCCAGTAGCCCATCCGGGTCGTGAGCTCGGCGAACGCGTCGGTGTGGCGGGTCACGGACTCGCGGCACTTGGCATTGAACTCGGCGATGCCGTACGCCTCGATGTCCTGCTTGCCGTTGAAGCCGAGCTCCTTCTCGACGGCGAGCTCGACGGGCAGGCCGTGGCAGTCCCAGCCGGCCTTGCGGGCGACGTGGTAGCCGCGCATGGTCCGGAAGCGGGGGAAGACGTCCTTGAAGACCCGGGCCTCGATGTGGTGGGCACCGGGCATGCCGTTCGCGGTGGGCGGGCCCTCGTAGAAGACCCACTCGGGGCGGCCCTCGGACTGCTCCAGGGTCTTGGCGAAGGTCTTGCTCTCGCGCCAGAAGTCGAGGACGGCGTGCTCAAGGGCAGGCAGGTCGACCTGGGCGGGTACCGGGCGGTACTGCGGCGGTGTGGTCATGAGGCTGAACTCTTCCTCCGGCGGGCTGTCACTTCCGTCCGGAGGGACGAGAGCCGGCTGCTGCTCCCGCGGTACCACCCTCCTTGGCCGCCGGACCATGCCGGTGGCCCCCTCATTGGGGTGCGAAGCCGGTTCTACTGGCCGTCGTGACGGCTTTCTTCCGGCGGCTCCGGGGTGATCCTTCACATCGCGCTCGCCCCCGGGCTCTCACCGTCCCCGGGTCGCTCCTGGCTGCGTCCGACGCTACTCGTCCCCATCCATGCCTTTCGCTGGGCCCAGTGTACGGGGCGGGGGCGGGCGCGGCAGACCGGTTTACGGCGGGTGGGGGCCGGGTGGCGGGGTGGCGGTATGGCCCGAATGCTCAGATATGTCGCTCGTGGCGCTGGTGTGACGGGAGTGGCGGATTACCGGGCTCTCCGCTGGGCACAACGGATGCAGGTTGGCCTCGCCGGATGCGTGCCCCGTTGCCGCGGGGCTGGAGCCGATTTATCGTTCCGGCACGATTCGCGAGCAAGATCACAGTATGTGAAGGGGCCGCGGCCATGGTGGCGAACAAGACCACCGGGAGTACCGCCCACGGCGCTGCCGCCGTGGGGAAGAAGAGCCTGAAGGATTCCGTCACGGTGGGGAAGGCCGCGGCCAAGGACTCCGTCCGGGTGAGGAAGGCGACGGCCAAGCCCGTGAAGGAGGCGGCGCCCGCCGGGAAGGAAGCGGTCACGAAGGCGCCGGCGAGGAAGTCGGCGATCGCGACGGCGGCGGAGAAGAAGGCCGCGGCCAAGGACTCCGTCCCGGTGGGGAAGGCGCCGGCCAAGCCCGTGAAGAAGGCGGACGCCGGGAAGGCGGGACCTGCCGGGAAGGAAGCGGTCACGAAGGCGCCGGCGAAGAAGTCGGCGATCGCGACGGCCGCGGAGAAGAAGGCCGCGGCCAAGGAGGCGGGGGCCGGAAAGGCACCCGCCACGAAGGCCGCGGCCGGGCGGGTGGCGGCCGCGAAGGCGCCGCCCACCACAAAGGCAGGTGCCGAGACGGCGGCGCCCGCGAAGAAGGCGCCCGCCGGGAAGGCCGCGGCCAAGACGGCGGCGGCCGAGGCGGCGGTGCCGGCCAAGGCGGCGGCCAAGAAGGCGCCCGCAAAGGACGCGGCGGCCAAGAAGGCGCCCGCAAAGGACGCGGCGGCCAAGAAGGCGCCCGCAAAGGACGCGGCGGGCAAGAAGGCGCCCGCCGGGAAGACGGCGGCCAGGAAGGCGCCCGTGGAGCCGGTCACCGCCCAGTCGGCGGCCGGCCGCAAGACGACCGCGAAGTCGGGGGACGCCGAGAAGGCGGCCGCCGCCGAGAAGTCGACCGCGAAGAAGGTCACGGCCAAGGCGGCCGGGACCGAGGGGGCGGCGCAGGCCGCGCAACGGACGGGAGCCCGGAAAGTGGTTGCCAAGAAGAGCACCGGCACGGCGAGGAAGACGGCTGCGGCCGCCACCAGCGGGCTGCCGAAGGCGCGGGTCACCGCGGCGGCCACCGAGCCCGGCGAGCTCGCCGTACGGCCCGGTGAGGACCCGTGGACCCCGGAGGAGGTCGCGGAGGCCCGTACGGAGCTGACCCGGGAGGTGCTGCGGCTGCGCAACGAGCTGGAGGCCTCCGAGCTGGCGATCTCCGGTCTGATGCGGGACTCGGGTGACGGAGCGGGAGACGACCAGGCCGACACCGGTACCAAGAACATCACCCGCGAGTCCGAGCTCGCCCTCGCCGCGAACGCCCGCGAGATGCTGGAACAGACGGAACGCGCCCTGGAACGGCTCGCGACGGGCACGTACGGGCTCTGCGAGAACTGCGGGCAGCCCATCGGCAAGGCCAGGATGCAGGCCTTCCCCCGGGCCACCCTGTGCGTGGACTGCAAGCAGAAGCAGGAGCGCCGGCACTAGCCGCCCGGGCCGCGGGTTGCGGACCGGGCCGGGCGGCGGTCCGAGGGGGCCCTGACGTACTCTCGTGTCTCGTCAGGGTCCAGGAGCCTGGCAGGGCGGTGCCGTTGCCGCCGGAAACCTGGTTCGAGCTAGTTCGAGGGACTCACGTGACAGAGGCGGAGCGCATCATCGGTACGCCGGAGGTCGGGGACGACGCCCAGCCCGAGTCCGCCGGGCCCACGGGCCGTCGGCGGATCGTGGCGCTGCTCGTGGTGGCGGTGCTCGCCTACCTGCTCGACCTCGGCAGCAAGATGCTGGTCGTCGCGAGGCTTGAGCACCAGCCGCCGATCCGGATCATCGGCGACCTGCTCAAGTTCGAGGCGATCCGCAACCCGGGCGCTGCCTTCGGCTTCGGCGAGGCCTTCACGATCATCTTCACCTGCATCGCGGCCACCGTGATCGTGGTGATCGTCCGGCTGTCCAGGAAGCTCTACAGCCTGCCCTGGGCCATCGCGCTCGGCCTGCTGCTCGGTGGCGCGCTCGGCAACCTGACCGACCGGATCTTTCGGTCGCCCGGGGTGTTCCGCGGAGCCGTCGTCGACTTCATCGCGCCCGCCCACTTCGCCGTGTTCAACCTCGCCGACTCGGCGATCGTGTGCGGCGGCATCCTGATCGTCCTGCTGTCGTTCCGGGGCCTGGACCCGGACGGCACCGTCCACAAGGACTGAGCCGCAGGCCGGTCGCAGGCCGGTCGCGGGCTGATCGCGGGAAGGCTTCGCAGCGGAGTCCGGCATACTCGACGGGTGAGTACGATTCCCGAGATCCGCACCCTGCCCGTTCCCGATGGCCTCGAAGGCGAGCGCGTCGACGCCGCCATCGCCCGTATGTTCGGATTTTCCCGGACGAAGGCGGCCGAGCTCGCGGCCGCGGGGAAGGTGTCGGTCGACGGCAGCGTCGTCGGGAAGTCCGAGCGGGTGCACGGCGGCGCCTGGCTCGAAGTCGAGATGCCCGCCCCGCCGCGCGCGGTCGAGGTCGTCGCCGAGCCGGTGCCGGGCATGGAGATCATCCATGACGACGACGACGTCGTGGTGATCATGAAGCCGGTAGGCGTCGCCGCCCACCCGAGCCCGGGCTGGACCGGCACCACCGTCATCGGCGGGCTCGCCGCGGCCGGCTACCGGATCTCCACCTCCGGTGCCGCCGAGCGCCAGGGCATCGTGCACCGCCTCGACGTCGGCACGTCCGGCCTGATGGCCGTCGCGAAGTCGGAGCGCGCGTACACCTCGCTGAAGAACCAGTTCCGCGAGCGCGTCGTGGACAAGCGCTACCACGCCCTGGTGCAGGGCCACCCGGACCCGATGAGCGGCACGATCGACGCGCCGATCGGGCGGCACCCCAGCGCGGACTACAAGTGGGCCGTCACGCAGGACGGCAAGCCGTCGGTCACGCACTACGACCTGATCGAGGCGTTCCGTGCCGCATCGCTGCTGGACATCAAGCTGGAGACGGGGCGTACCCACCAGATCCGCGTGCACATGTCCGCGCACCGCCACCCCTGTGTCGGCGACCTGACCTACGGCGCCGACCCGACCGTCGCGAAGCGGCTGGGCCTGACCCGGCAGTGGCTGCACGCGGTACGGCTCGGCTTCGAGCACCCGGCGGACGGGCAGTGGGTGGAGTTCGAGAGCAGCTATCCGGCGGACCTCCAGCACGCTCTGGACGTGATCCGGGCCGAGAGCGAGTGAGCCCCGCCGCCGCCGCTCCCCGCTTCGAGACCCGCGTCGCCACCTCGCAGGCGGATCGGGAGCTGTGCTTCGCGGTGCGGCGGGAGGTGTTCGTGGTCGAGCAGTCCGTGCCGGAGTCGATCGAGTACGACGCGTACGACGCGGACGCGGTGCACGTGCTGGCCGTCGGGCCGGACGGGGAGCCGCTGGGCGCCGGCCGGCTGCTGCACGGGAGCGCGGCGGCGGCGAAGACCGGGGCCGAGGACGTCGGGGCTCTCGGCCGGCTGGCCGTGCTCAAGTCGGCGCGCGGGCTGGGTGTCGGCGTGGCCCTGGTCCGGGCGATCGAGGCGGAGGCGGCCCGGCGGGGCCTGACGGCGGTCGACCTGGGAGCGCAGACGCATGCGCTCGGCTTCTACGAGCGGCTCGGGTACGTCGCCTACGGTCCGGAGTTCGTCGAGGCCGGCATTCCCCACCGCTCCATGCGCCGCGCGCTGCCGTAGCCCGTGGCCCGTAGCCCGTGGCCCGTGGCCCGTGGCCCGTGGCCCCGTGGCTTCGGCCCCGGACGGCAGGCGCCGGGCGGCCCGGTGCCGACACGCCCGACGCCCTCACCGGCCGAGCGCAGCGGCCTGGCAGGGTGGGGGAGTGGATCAGCTAGCCCTGTTGTTCGTGTTGTTGCTCGGCGCCGTGGTCACCGTTCCGCTCGGGGACCGGCTCCGGCTGCCCGCGCCCGTGCTGATGACCCTCGGCGGGGTGGTGCTCGCGCTGGTGCCGGTCGTGCCGAACGTCGACATCCCGCCCGAGTACATCCTGCCGCTGGTGCTGCCCCCGCTGCTGTACGCCTCGGCGCAGCGCACCTCCTGGCGGCAGTTCGCCGCCAACATCCGGCCGATCTTCCTGCTCGCCGTCGCCCTCGTGTTCGTCACGACCGCGGCCGTCGCCGCCGTCGCGCACGCCGTCGTACCGGGACTGCCGATCGCCGCCGCCGTCGCCCTCGGGGCGCTCGTGGCCCCACCCGACCCCGTGGCGGCCACCGCGGTCGCCGGATCGCTCGGACTGCCCCGCCGGATGGTCTCCATCCTGGAGGGCGAGGGCCTCTTCAACGACGTCACCGCCATCGTGCTCTACCACGTGGCCATCGCCGCCGCCGTCAGCGGCAGCTTCTCCTGGCCGGACGCGCTCGGGGACTTCGTCCTCTCGGCGGTCGTCGCGGTGGCCGTCGGCCTGGGCCTGGGGTGGGCCACCAACGCGCTCATGGGGCGGCTCGGCGACGCCACGCTGCAGATCGGGCTGACGCTGCTCGTGCCGTTCGTGGCGTACGTGCTGGCCGAGGAGTTCCAGGGCTCGGGAGTGCTGGCCGTTCTGACGACGGCCCTGTTCCTCGCGGAGTACGCGAGCGACGCCGACGACGTGCTGGGGCGGCTGGCCGGGCACACGTTCTGGGAGGTCGTCGACATGCTGGTCACCGGTGTGGCGTTCGGGCTGATCGGGCTGGAGCTGCACCACGTGTTCGGGGTCGCGAGCGGCCGGGAGTGGGAGATGGCCGGGTGGGCGGCGGTGGTCACCGCGGTGGTGGTCGGCGTACGGCTGCTCTGGCTGCTCCCGGCCGGCTGGCTGGCCCAGCGGCTGCACAAGCGGCGCGACTACGACGAGGAGATCCCGCTGAGCTGGCGGGAGAGCGTGGTCATGTGGTGGGCCGGGATGCGCGGGGTGGCCTCGGTGGCGCTGGCGCTGGCGATCCCGCTGAAGGTGGAGGGCGGAGGGCCGTTCCCGGCGCGGGACCAGATCGTCTTCATCGCCTTCGCCGTGATCATGGTGACGCTGGTGTGCCAGGGGCTGACACTGCCGGCGCTGGTGCGCAGGCTGGGCGTGGAGCCCGACGTCGACGCGCAGCGGGAGACCGAGCGGCAGTTGGCGATCCGCGCGGCGAAGGCCGCCAAGCGCCGGCTGAAGGAGATCGAGATCGAGGAGGACCTGCCGGAGGACCTGGTGGAGCAGCTGTACCGGCGGGCGTACGACGTGGGGGCCCGCATCAGCCCCGAGATGGTGGACGAGGAACGGCGCGAGGCGTACGCGAAGCGCGTGGAGCGGATCCGGGAGATCCAGCGGATCCAGCGGGAGCTGATGTCGGCGGCGCGGCACGAGGTGCTGGCCGCCCGGAGCGAGCCGGGAGCGGATCCGGAGATCGTGGACCGGGTGCTGCGGCACCTGGACGTCCGCAGCCTCCGCGGGGCCTAGCAACCGGCCGGCCCCCGCCCCGGCCGGTGCCCAGCCCCGCCCCGGCCGGTGCCCAGCCCGCGCCCGGCCGGTGCCCTGCCGGGCGGCATGCGCCGCCCGGCAGGGCACCGGCTCACCAGTCGGCGGGGGCGGAGGGCCGGGGCTGCGGGGAGGGGACCGCCGGGGAGGTGGCGATCCGGGGCAGGGCGTACGGGTGGTGGGTCACCAGCCAGTCCAGCAGGCGTTCGCGGACTTCGCAGCGGACCGTCCAGACGTCGGAGGCGTCCTTCGCCGTCACCACGGCCCGCACCTGGATCGTGTGCGGCGTGGTGTCGGTCACAGCGAGGCCGCCGTACCGGCCGTCCCACTCCGGGATCTCCTTCAGGATGCGCTGGAACTGCTCCCGCATCAGGTCCAGGGGCGCGCTGTGGTCCAGGTGCCAGAAGACGGTGCCGGTCATCTGGGCGCCGCCGCGCGACCAGTTCTCGTACGGCTTTCCTGTGAAATACGACACAGGCATCGTGATCCGGCGCTCGTCCCAGGTGAGGACCACCAGGTAGGTCAGGGTGATGTCCTCGACGGTGCCCCACTCGCCGTCGACGACCACGGTGTCGCCGATGCGCACGGTGTCGCCGAAGGCGATCTGCAGGCCGGCGAAGAGGTTCCCCAGCGAGGACTGGGCGGCGATGCCCGCCACGATGCCGAGCACACCGGCCGAGGCGAGCATCGAGGTGCCGACCGTGCGCATCTGCGGGAAGGTGAGCAGCATGGCGGCGACCGCGACGACCACGACCACCGCCGTGACCACCCGCTGGATCAGCGTGACCTGGGTGCGCACCCGGCGCACCCGGTCGTCGTTGGCGGACCCGGCGGCGTAGCGGGCGTACGAGGAGTCGACGACCGCCGTGGCGATGCGCACCAGCAGCCAGGCCGCCGAGGCGATCAGCACGAGCGTCAGCACCCGGCCCACTGCGAAGGCGTGCTCCGGCAGGATCCGGGCCTCGCGGTACGAACCTCTCAGGAGTGTCGTGCACAGGACCACCTGGAAGGGCTGCCGGCAGTGGCGCAGCTGCCCCCACAGCGGGGTCTCGTGGTGCCGGGCATCGGTGCGGCGCAGCAGCACGTCCAGCAGCCACCCCAGGACCAGGGTGACCAGGAGTGAGCCGCCGATGACGGCGGTCGGGCGCAGAAAGGTCTCTGTGTCCATGCACTTCAACGTAACCGGAACCGGCCCGCGGAAACTGGCACGATGGGAGGCATGAACATCATGCTCTTCCATTCGACGTACGGGCTGCGGCCCGCGGTGCACGCGGCGGCCGACCGGCTGCGCGCGGCCGGGCACCAGGTGCAGGTGCCGGATCTCTTCGAGGGACGCACCTTCGACACCGTCGAGGAGGGCATGGCGCACCAGGACGAGATCGGCCGCGACGAGCTGCTCAGGCGGGCGGTGCTGGCCTCCGCCCCGCACTCGGACCAGGGTCTGGTCTACGCGGGCTTCTCCTTCGGCGGTTCCGTCGCCCAGCACCTGGCCCTGGCCGACGAGAAGGCGCGCGGGCTGCTGCTCCTGCACGGGACGGCGGACCTGGACGAGGACGCCGCGGTGGACGAGCTGCCGGTCCAACTGCACGTCGCGGACCCGGACCCGTTCGAGCCGCACGACTGGCTGACCGCCTGGTACCTGCGGATGCAGCGGGCGGGCGCTGACGTGGAGGTGCACCGGTACCCGGGCGCCGGGCACCTGTTCACGGACCCCGATTTGGACGACTACGACGAACAGGCCGCGGAGCAGGCCTGGAAGACGGCGCTCGCCTTCCTCGACAGCCTCTGACCCCGCGCGGGAAACAAGACGCGGGAACCAAGACGCGGGAAACAGGAGAGGAGGGGCAGGACACCGGTGGTGTCCTGCCCCTCCTCCCGTTTCAGGATCAGACGCGGTACGCGGTCCACATGCTCTTCATGCGGGACACCTGGCCCGCGGTGAACTGGTACATGCAGGAGTCGTACGTGTAGTCCATGAAGTTGTGGATCGGGTCGACGCCCGCCTTGGTGGTGCAGCTGTCACGGCCGGTCGGGCACTCGAACGCCGCGCTCTTCTCGGCCGGGGTGTCGGAGACGGAGTCGCCGCTGCCCGAGCAGCCGCCCTGGAAGGTGTGGTAGAGGCCCATCCAGTGGCCGACCTCGTGGGTGGCGGTGTCGCCCTCGTTGTAGTTGGCGGCGGAACCGCCCGGGAGCGAGGTGTTGAGGAGGACCACGCCGTCCATGTTCGGCTGGGAGGCGTAGGAGCTCGGGAAGGTCGCCCAGCCGAGCAGACCGCCGCCGAGGTTGGCGGTGTAGATGTTGAGCGCGTTCTTGCCGCCCTTGCGCAGGGCCGTCTTCATGTCCTTCTCGGCCTGGGTGCCGTCGGACACGTTGTACCAGGAGGCGTTGTCGGTGTAGTCGGTGCCGGCAAGCGAGAACTGGAAGCCGGCGTCGACGTTGCCGGTGCCCTGGCCGCTGTAGGCGGCGTTGAGGACCGCGATCTGGTTGTTGATGTCCGTGGCGGTCAGCTTGCCGGCGGTACCGGAGGTGATGACGTGGACGTACACCGGGATGGTGGTCGCGGTGGTCACCTCGGCGGCCCGCATGAGCCGCTGCGGGCCCTGCTCGGCGAGCTTCTTGCTGAGGTCGGCGTCCATGGCCTTGACCTGGGCGTCCGTCACCTCGTTGGGCTCGGCCGCCTTCTTGTCCTTCGGACGGGCGACGCGTGCGTTGGCGGAGGCGTCCGTACCGGCGCAGGCCTCGGAGCCGGACTTGGCGACGGCGAAGGTGGTGGGGGCCGTCAGGGGGGCGAACGCCAGGGTTCCGGCCAGGACGGCCGTACCCATGAGGCGGCGGCGGAGCTTGGGGGATATGCGGGCAGCAGCGCGCACGTGCGACTCCTCGCGAAGCGTGGTGGGGGGTGAGGGATTTCCTCACGCTGGCGCGAAGCTTATGTGTCCATGTCATGCATAGAGCAAGCCCTGTAAGTAAAAGATTTGTTGCTTCTGAGCCGGAAGGGGCCCCTGGTCTGCACCAGAGGCCCCTTAGGGCAGGAGATTTGACGAATCGTCAGCGAACCGGCTGGTAGACCCGTTCCACCTTCTGCGTGCCGTTCAGTGTCCGGAACGAGCGGGTCCATGCGGAAGTGGCGTCCTGCCGCCGCTTGTCGGATATGACGTAGTAGTCCATTTGCGAACGCTCGGCCGTGACGTCCAGCACCCCGTAGCCGTGTGCGTCCATGTCCAGCCACTTCACGTGCCAGTTGGCGGCCTTGATGGCCGACTCGGCGACCAGCGAGGCGGTGTCCGCCGGCACGTGCAGCATGTCGTCGATGTTGTCGGAGGTCACCGACGTCACCACGAACTCCGTCGCGGCCGTCCCCGAACCCGGGTACGTCGCCATGTTCACCGGAACCTCGTTCGCCCACGCCATGTGGATGTCACCGGTCAGGAACACCGTGTTCCTGATGTTCCGGTCCTTGAGGTGGGCGAGCAGCTCCTTGCGGTCGTCCGTGTACCCGTCCCACTGGTCCACGTTGATGGCGAGACCACCCTCGGGCAGGCCGAGCAGCTTCGTGAGGGGTCCCAGCAGGTGCGCGGGCAGGGAGCCGAAGGCCACCGGCGAGATCATCACCGAGGTGCCGACCAGCTTCCAGGAGGCGTTCGAGCTCGCCAGGCCGGACTTGAGCCAGTCCAGCTGGGCGCGCCCGGTGATGGTGCGCTCCGGGTCGTCCACGCCGCCGCTGCCGATCTTGACCTGCTCCGAGCGGAAGGAGCGCAGGTCCAGCAGGTGCAGGTCGGCGAGGGTGCCGAAGCGCAGCCGCCGGTAGACGGTGCCGGCGGTGGAGGTGCGCACGGGCATCCACTCGAAGTACGCCTGCTTGGCGGCGGCCGCGCGGGCCGCCCAGTCGCCCTCGGCCCCCGGGGTGTGGTTCTCCGCGCCGCCCGACCAGGCGTCGTTCGCGAACTCGTGGTCGTCCCAGATCGCCACGATCGCGTGGGCGGCGTGCAGGGCCTGGAGGTCGGGGTCGGTCTTGTACGTGCCGTGCCGGGTGCGGTAGTCGGCGAGGCTGAGGATCTCGTGCTGGGGCTCGTGGCGGCGTACGACGTACTTCGCCTCGGGGTACCCCCCGGTCTGGTACTCGTAGATGTAGTCGCCCAGGTGCAGGACCGCGTGCAGGTCGGTGCGGGCGGCCAGGTGGCGGTAGGCCGAGAAGTAGCCGGACTCCCAGTTGGCGCAGGAGACCACGCCGAAGCGGACCCCGGGCGTCGTGGTGTCGTGGCCGGGGGCGGTCAGCGTCCGCCCGACCGGGGAGACGGCGGACCCGGCGGTGAAGCGGTAGAAGTACGCGGTCTGCGGCCGCAGTCCGCGGACGTCCGCCTTGACCGTGTGGTCGGTGGCGGCGCTCGCGGTGACGGAGCCGCTCGCCACGATCCGGGAGAAGGCCTTGTCCTCGGCCACCTCCCAGGTCACCGGCGTGGCCGGGCCGACGCCGGAGCCGGGTACGGCCTCGGGGACCGGGGTGACACGGGTCCACAGGAGGATCCCGTCGGGCAGCGGGTCGCCGGAGGCGACCCCGTGCAGGAAGGCGGGCGCGGCGCCGGCCGCCGAAGCGGAGGCGGTTCCCAGGGCGGCCGTCGCGAAGGGGACGAGGGCCGCGGTGGCCGCCGCGGCCTTGACGACCGAGCGGCGGCGCGGCGAAGCCGCGGAGGAAAGGGGGAGTTGACTGGTCACGGCCGATCATATTACTGACGGGTATAACCCCCGGTACACCCTTGCGCGGCAACGGGCGGGCGAACTCTGGGAGTACGCCCGCCCGTTGGCGGAGAGCCGGTCGGCCCGTGGTGCCGGGTCAGCCCGCGAGGGCCTTGTCGACGGAGGCCGTGAAGTCCTCCGGCGTCATCTTCTGGATCTCGATCTTCTTGCCGTCCATCTTCAGCGACGGGGTGCCCGTGACGCCGCTCTTGTCGAAGAGCTTCGACATCTCGATCGCCCAGCGGTTGTACGTACCGTCCTCGACGGCCTTCTTGAACTCGGCGTTCCCCTTGAGCGCCGGCACCTGGTCGGCGACCTGGAGCAGGTAGTCGTCCTTGCCGAACTTGTCGTCCTTCTCCTCCGGGTGGTTCTCCTTGGAGTAGAGGGCCGACTTGTACTCCAGGAACGCCTCGGGGCTGACGTTGAGGGCCGCGCCCAGCGCGCTCAGGGCGTTCTTGGAGCCGCTGCCCCCGAAGGCCTTGTCGAGGAAGGTGGCGCCGACGTACTGGATCTTGTACTTGCCGGCGTCGAGGTCCTTCTTGATCTGCGGTCCGACGTTCTGCTCGAACTGCGAGCAGACCGGGCAGCGCGCGTCCTCGTAGAGCTCCAGGGTCTTCTTGGCGTCGGCCTTGCCCAGGACGATGGTCGTGCCGTTGTCGCCCGTGGTGTTCTTCGGTGCGACGAGCTCGGCGTCCGCGGCCTTCTCCCACTCGCCGGGCTTGTTGAACTGGACGACCGCGTAGCCGACGGCGCCTATCACGCCGAGGACCGCGAGCACGCCGACCGCCACGGCCACCTGGCGGCGCGCCTTCGCCTTCTTCGCCTGCTGCTCGCGCTCGGCGCGCAGCCGCTCGCGGGCCGCCGCCTTGTTCGCCTGGCTGTTGCGTGCACTCATCTTGATCTCCGTGGTGTGACAAAGGGGGAAAGGAACTGCCGTACGCGTCTCAGGCGCTCAGGAGCGCCGCGCGTACGGGAGGTCCCCGACGTCCCACGGAGTGGGCGGGAAAGCGCGTACGGGCCGCCGCGCCCGGAAGCGTCGGCCGGGCCGTACGCCGGAGCGGGCGGGCGGCCGCCGCGGCCGAGGCGGCCACCAGCAGCAGCGGCCGGAACGCGAAGGCGGCCACCGCCCGCACCAGCCGGCCCAGCGCCCGCTCCCCGTACCGCAGCCAGGCCGCGGCCAGCAGCCCGATGCAGACGTGGCCGCCGAGCAGCAGCCAGGGCGTCCACGGGCCGGGCGAGGCGAGCAGCGCGGCCGGATCGTGCCCGGGCGCGGGCATCCCGGTCAGCGGGCCGCCCACCGGCGCCCCGCCGCACAGGCCGTCGAGGCCGATGGCCCGCAGCGGCCCCGAGACGGGCCCGCCCGCCGGGCCGTAGCAGACGTGCTGCCCGGTGGTGAAGACCGTGTCGGCGGCCAGTTCCAGCGGTACGAGCAGGGCGGCGATGGGGCCGAAGCCCCGCTCGCGGCCCGCCAGCGCGTACGCGATCACGAAGACGGCGGCGAAGGCACCGGCCGCCGTCGCGGGCGGCAGCGGCACCCGCGACAACAGGACGTGCGAGCCGGTGGAGAGCAGCACGACCAGCGCGCTGAACAGCGCCGCCCGCAGCCCTCTGAGTCCCGCCCCTGATATGCCCATCGCCGCGAGTGTGCCATGCCTCCCTGTGAATCCAAGGCCTGGGCCCCGGACCGCGGGGACCTTACGGCCGGATCCTGCCGTTGCGGAACAGGTCCACGAAGATCTGGTGATCGGTGCGGGCCCGGGCGCCGTAGGCGTGCGCGAAGTCGACCAGCAGCTGCGCGAAGCCCTCCTCGTCGGCCGCGATGGCCGCGTCGATGGCCCGCTCGGTGGAGAAGGGGACCAGCGAGTGGCCGCTCCCGGCCTCGTCGGCCGCCGCGTGCATGGTCGCCGTGGCCCGGCCCAGATCCGCGACCACGGCCGCGATCTCCTCCGGGTCGTCGAGGTCGCCCCAGTCCAGGTCCACCGCGTACGGGGAGACCTCGGCCACCAGCTGCCCGGACCCGTCGAGCTCCGTCCAGCCCAGCCACGGGTCGGCGTGCGCCTGCAGGGCCCGCTGGGAGATCACCGTGCGGTGGCCCTCGTGCGCGAAGTAGTTCCGCACCGCCCGGTCGGTGATGTGCCGGGACACCGCCGGGGTCTGCGCCTGCTTGAGGTAGATCACGACGTCGTTCTCCAGGGCGTCGCTGTGTCCCTCCAGCAGGATGTTGTACGAGGGCAGGCCGGCCGAGCCGATGCCCACGCCCCGGCGGCCCACCACGTCCTTGACCCGGTAGGAGTCCGGCCGCACCAGCGACTCGTCGGGCAGGGTCTCCAGGTACCCGTCGAAGGCGGCCAGCACCTTGTAGCGGGTGGCGGCGTCCAGCTCGATGGAGCCCCCGCCGGCCGTGAAGCGCCGCTCGTAGTCCCGGATCTCGGTCATCGAGTCCAGCAGCGAGAAGCGGGTGCGGGAGCGGGCTGCGCGCAGGGCCGCCAGCAGCGGGCCGTCGGCGGTGTCCAGGGTGAAGGAGGGCACCTCCTCGTGCCGGCCGCCCGTCGCGAGGTGGTGGATCCGCTCCCGGTAGGCGCCCGCGTAGATCCGGACGAGCTCGCTGATCTGCTCGTCGCTGAAGGCCTTGGTGTAGCCGATCAGGGCCACGGAGGCGGCGAACCGCTTGAGGTCCCAGGTGAAGGGGCCGACGTAGGCCTCGTCGAAGTCGTTGACGTTGAAGATCAGGCGGCCGTTGGCGTCCATGTAGGTGCCGAAGTTCTCGGCGTGCAGATCGCCGTGGATCCACACCCGGCCGGTCCGCTCGTCCAGGTACGGGCCGCCGTGGCGGTCGTGCTCCAGGTCGGCGTAGAAGAGGCAGGCCGTGCCCCGGTAGAAGGCGAAGGCCGAGGCCGCCATCTTGCGGAACTTGACCTGGAAGGCGGCGGGGTCGGCGGCGAGCAGCTCACCGAACGCGGTGTCGAAGACGTCGAGTATCTGCTCGGCGCGCTGTTCGTTCGTCGTCTCGGGGACCGCCATGGCGGGTGCCTCCTGGTGGCGCGATGGTTCACGTTGTCGATCGTGAGGGGGCGGACAGGTGTCCTTGGCTGTGCAACGCATGACCGTACCGGTCGGTGCCCCGGATCTGTCAGCCGGCCGACGTAGACTTCGAGGCTGCCCCCCTCACAGCCTCCGGAGGTCTGCCACCGTGACCAAGCCGCCGTTCACGCACCTGCACGTCCACACCCAGTACTCGCTGCTGGACGGTGCCGCGCGGCTCAAGGACATGTTCAAGGCGTGCAACGAGATGGGCATGTCGCACATCGCCATGTCCGACCACGGCAACCTGCACGGGGCGTACGACTTCTTCCATTCCGCCCAGAAGGCCGGGATCACCCCGATCATCGGCATCGAGGCGTACGTCGCCCCCGAGTCCCGGCGCAACAAGCGCCGCATCCAGTGGGGCCAGCCGCACCAGAAGCGCGACGACGTCTCCGGTTCCGGCGGCTACACCCACAAGACGATCTGGGCGGCGAACGCCACCGGCCTGCACAACCTCTTCCGGCTGTCCTCCGACGCCTACGCCGAGGGCTGGCTCACGAAGTGGCCGCGCATGGACAAGGAGACCATCAGCCAGTGGTCGGAGGGCCTGATCGCCTCCACCGGCTGCCCCTCCGGCGAGCTCCAGACCCGGCTGCGCCTCGGCCAGTTCGACGAGGCCCTGAAGTCGGCGTCCGAGTACCAGGACATCTTCGGCAAGGACCGCTACTTCCTGGAGCTGATGGACCACGGCATCGAGATCGAGCGCCGGGTCCGCGACGGCCTGCTGGAGATCGGCAAGAAGCTCGGCATCCCGCCGCTGGTGACCAACGACTCGCACTACACCTACGCGAGCGAGGCGGCCGCCCACGACGCCCTGCTCTGCATCCAGACCGGCAAGAACCTCTCGGACCCGGACCGCTTCCGGTTCGACGGCAGCGGCTACTACCTGAAGTCCACGGACGAGATGTACGCCATCGACTCCTCGGACGCCTGGCAGGAGGGCTGCGCCAACACGAAGCTGGTCGCGGACCAGATCGACACCGAGGGCATGTTCACGTTCCGGAACCTGATGCCGAAGTTCGACATCCCGGAGGGCTACACCGAGGTCACCTGGTTCCGCGAGGAGACCATGCGGGGCATGCACCGCCGCTTCCCGGGCGGCATCCCCGAGGACCGCATGAAGCAGGTCGAGTACGAGATGGACACCATCATCTCGATGGGCTTCCCGGGCTACTTCCTCGTGGTCGCCGACTTCATCATGTGGGCCAAGAAGCAGGGCATCGCCGTCGGCCCCGGCCGAGGCTCCGCGGCCGGCTCGATCGTGGCCTACGCCCTCGGCATCACCGACCTCGACCCCATCCCGCACGGCCTGATCTTCGAGCGCTTCCTGAACCCCGAGCGCATCTCCATGCCCGACGTCGACATCGACTTCGACGAGCGCAGGCGCGTCGAGGTGATCAGGTACGTGACCGAGAAGTACGGCCAGGACAAGGTCGCCATGATCGGCACCTACGGCACGATCAAGGCCAAGAACGCCATCAAGGACTCCGCCCGCGTCCTGGGCTACCCGTACGCCATGGGCGACCGGCTCACCAAGGCCATGCCCGCCGACGTCCTCGGCAAGGGCATCCCGCTCTCCGGCATCCTCGACCCGAACCACCCGCGCTACGGCGAGGCGGGCGAGATCCGCTCGATGTACGAGAACGAGCCGGACGTGAAGAAGGTCATCGACACCGCCATGGGCGTCGAGGGCCTGGTCCGCCAGATGGGCGTGCACGCGGCCGGCGTGATCATGTCCAGTGAGACGATCACCGACCACGTACCCGTCTGGGTGCGGCACACCGACGGCGTCACCATCACCCAGTGGGACTACCCGAGCTGCGAGTCGCTCGGCCTGCTCAAGATGGACTTCCTCGGCCTGCGCAACCTCACGATCATGGACGACGCCGTCAAGATGGTGAAGGCCAACAAGGGGATCGACATCGACCTCCTGGCCCTGCCGCTCGACGACCCCAAGACCTTCGAACTGCTCCAGCGCGGCGACACCCTCGGCGTCTTCCAGTTCGACGGCGGGCCCATGCGCTCCCTGCTGCGCCTGATGAAGCCCGACAACTTCGAGGACATCTCCGCCGTCTCGGCCCTGTACCGGCCGGGCCCGATGGGCATGAACTCGCACACGAACTACGCGCTGCGCAAGAACAAGCAGCAGGAGATCACCCCGATCCACCCCGAGCTGGAAAAGCCGCTCGAAGAGGTGCTCGCGGTCACCTACGGCCTGATCGTCTACCAGGAGCAGGTCCAGAAGGCCGCCCAGATCATCGCCGGGTACTCGCTCGGCGAGGCCGACATCCTGCGCCGCGTCATGGGCAAGAAGAAGCCCGACGAGCTGGCGAAGAACTTCACCATCTTCCAGGCCGGCGCCCGCAAGAACGGCTACTCCGACGAGGCCATCCAGAAGCTGTGGGACGTCCTGGTCCCCTTCGCCGGCTACGCCTTCAACAAGGCCCACTCGGCCGCGTACGGACTGGTCTCCTACTGGACCGCCTACCTCAAGGCCAACCACCCGGCCGAGTACATGGCCGGCCTGCTCACCTCGGTCAAGGACGACAAGGACAAGTCCGCGATCTACCTGAACGAGTGCCGGCGCATGGGCATCAAGGTGCTCCCGCCCAATGTGAACGAGTCGGAGTCGAACTTCGCCGCCCAGGGCGACGACGTGATCCTCTTCGGCCTCACCGCCGTGCGCAACGTCGGCCAGAACGTCGTCGACTCGATCATCAAGACCAGGAAGGCCAAGGGGAAGTACTCCTCCTTCCCCGACTTCCTGGACAAGGTCGAGGCCGTCGTCTGCAACAAGCGGACCGTCGAGTCGCTGATCAAGGCCGGCGCCTTCGACGAGATGGGCCACACCCGCAAGGGCCTGGTCGCCCACCACGAGTCGATGATCGACAACGTGGTCGCGGTCAAGCGCAAGGAGGCCGAGGGCCAGTTCGACCTCTTCGGCGGCATGGGAGACGAGGGCGGCAGCGACGAACCCGGATTCGGCCTCGACGTCGAGTTCTCCGACGTCGAATGGGAGAAGTCCTACCTGCTCGCCCAGGAGCGCGAGATGCTCGGCCTCTACGTCTCCGACCACCCGCTGTTCGGCCTGGAACACGTCCTGTCGGACAAGACCGACGCCGGCATCTCCCAGCTGACCGGCGGCGAGCACTCCGACGGCGCCGTCGTCACCATCGGCGGCATCATCTCGGGCCTCCAGCGCAAGATGACCAAGCAGGGCAATGCCTGGGCCATCGCCACCGTCGAGGACCTCGCCGGGTCCATCGAGTGCATGTTCTTCCCCGCGACCTACCAGCTGGTCTCGACCCAGCTGGTCGAGGACACCGTCGTCTTCGTCAAGGGCCGCCTCGACAAGCGCGAGGACGTCCCCCGGCTGGTCGCCATGGAGATGATGGTCCCCGACCTCTCCTCCGCCGGGACGAACGCCCCCGTCGTCCTCACCATCCCCACCGTCAAGGTCACCCCTCCGATGGTCACCCGGCTGGGCGAGATCCTCCGCCACCACAAGGGCAACACCGAGGTCCGGATCAAGCTCCAGGGGCCGCGCACCACCACCGTGCTGCGCCTCGACAAGCACCGAGTACAGCCCGACCCGGCCCTCTTCGGGGACCTCAAGGTGCTCCTCGGGCCGTCCTGCCTCGCCGGATAGCACCCGTGCGGCCCCGTGCCGCAGCACGCGACGAGGGGCGCGCCCGGAAACAGGGCGCGCCCCTTCGCACACCGCTCGCGGAGGCGGTCAGTTGTGGCCGAACTTCTTCTGCCTGCCCTTGCGGGCCATGTCCATCGGACTGGGGGCCGACGACGCGTGCTCCGACACCGCTTCCGCCGAGCCCTTCGCCGCGTCCCCCGCGGAGCGGGACTGCTGCTTGGCGGGCTGCTTCTGGTTCTTGTTCTTGGCCATGGTGGAGCCTCCGTGAGGGTCTAGGGGCCAGGACCGCCTTCACCCTCACACAGCACCAGAAACCCCGCATTTTGGATCATTACCGTGCGGAGGAACCGCGCCGGGCCCGGACCCGGCCGCACTCCCGGAACATCCGCCACGCCGATGATCGAGTTCCGGCCGTCAACGCCCTTGCGGTCGGGCAGACTCGGGGGACCCGCAGAAAACACAGAGGATCCCCGGGGAAGAGGGTGGAACGCGTGGACCGCTGCGTCGTCCTGGTGGATGCCGGCTACCTGCTGGGCGCCGCCGCAAGCCTCCTCGCGGGGGAGCCCTCCCGCTCCCGCATCACCGTCGACCATGCCGCTCTCATCCAGGGCCTGCGCGAGCGGGCCGAGGCCGACACCGAGCAGCCCCTGCTGCGGATCTACTGGTTCGACGGCGCACCCGACCGGGTGCCGCAGCCCGAGCACCGGCGGCTACGCGTCATGCCCCGGGTCACCGTCCGCCTGGGCGCCCTGACCCGCAGCGACGGCCGCTGGGCGCAGAAGGGCGTGGACGCCGCCATGCACGCCGAGCTGACCGAACTGGCCCGCAACCGCGCCTGCTCGGACGTCGTGCTCGTCACCGGCGACGGAGACCTGCTGCCCGGCCTGATGTCCGCCAAGGAACACGGCGTCGCCGTCCACCTGTGGGCCGTCCAGGCCGCCGACGGCGACTACAACCAGTCCGAGGACCTCGTCGCCGAGGCCGACGAACGCCGTGTCCTCGACCGGGCCTGGATCACCCGCGCCGTCCGCGCCAAGGACCTCGCCGGGCTGTGCGCCCCGCCACCCGCCCCGCGCCCCGAGATCGCCGCCATCCTCTCCGCCCCCCTGCCCGAGGCGGCCCTCGCCGAGGCCGCCCGCAGCGCCGCGGGCACCACCGGCGAGACCCCGCCCGTCCCGGCCGAGCAGAGCTGCGCCCCCGTCCCGGCGCCCGCCTCCGGCGGCAAGACCGTCCCCACCCCCAAGGACCTCGCCGGCGCCCTGCGCGCCCCCGGCCAGCAGGCCGGCCCGGCCGGCGGCCAGGGCGGGACACCGCACCCGGCGGGCAGCAGCGCCCTGCGCTGGTCCTCCGACAAGGGCTGGATCGACCGGGCCGGACCGCTGGGGGAGCCCGCCGAGACCGCCTCCCTGCCCACCCTCGCCCAGCTCACCTCTGCCGAACAGCGCTGGGCCGACCGGGAGGAGGACATCACCACCGTCGGAGGCGACCCCTTCGAGGTCGGCCAGGTCTTCGCCCGGCGCTGGATGGAACGCCTCCCCGACAGCGTCCACCTGCAGAAGCTGGCCACCATGTACCCGCGGATCCCGCACCGGATCGACGGCGAACTGCTGCGCTACGCCGCCCGCTTCGGGCTCCTCGCCCACAAGGACGACCAGATCGACGAGCACGACCGGTACGCCATCCGGGCCGGGTTCTGGCGGGAGATCGACGTCCGCGCCGCCGCCGAACACGTGGCCGGGCCCCCGTCCCCCGCGGCCCAGGCGCCGGCGACCCCGGCGGCCGACTAGGACGAGAGCCGCACGACACGCGCCGGAGCCCGAGTGGAGGTGGGGGTACCTCCCAGCGGCGGCCCGGGGGAAAGCGCGTAGGCTGCTCCCTCGTGAGTACGGGCACAGCACAAGCAACACCGAGCACGGCAGTCGCCGCGGACGCGGCGGCCGACGTGGTCTGCGCGGTGCGTGACCTGGTCAAGACGTACCCCGCGGTACGGGGCCGGCGCGGGGCTCCCGCGCTGCCCGAGACCCGGGCCACCGACGGGATCTGCCTGGACGTCCGGCGCGGTGAGATCTTCGGCCTGCTCGGCCCCAACGGCGCCGGCAAGTCGACGCTGGTCCGCCAGCTCACCGGCCTGCTGCGGCCCGACTCGGGCGCCGTCACCCTGCTCGGCCACGACCTCGTACGCCACCCGGAGCGGGCGGCTCGGCTCCTCGCCTACCTGGGGCAGGAGTCCACCGCCCTGGACGAGCTGACGGTGGCCCTGGCCGCCGAGACCACCGGGCGGCTGCGCGGGCTCGACGCCCGGGCGGCGCGGACCGCGCGGGACGCCGTACTGGAGGAACTCGGCCTGACCGGGATCGCCGGGCGGCCCCTGAAGAAACTCTCCGGCGGACAGCGACGGCTGGCCTGCTTCGCCGCCGCCCTGGTCGGCGAGCGGCCGGTACTGGTCCTCGACGAGCCCACCACCGGCATGGACCCGGTGGCCCGGCGGGCCGTGTGGGCGGCCGTGGACCGGCGGCGCGCCCAGCACGGCGCCACGGTGCTGCTGGTCACCCACAACGTCATCGAGGCCGAGACCGTCCTGGACCGGGTCGCCGTCATCGACCAGGGCCGGGTCATCGCCTGCGACACCCCTGGCGGACTGAAGGCCAGGGTCTCCGGCGAGGTCCGGCTGGAACTGGTGTGGCGCACCGCGCCCCCGCTGGACGTGCCGGAGGTCGCCTCGCTCGCCCCCGCTGCCGCCGAGGCCGGCCGCCGCTGGGTGCTGCGCCTGGCCCCGGACGAGGCGCGGGCCGCGGTGGCCGCGCTGACCGGCGGGCCGGCGTTCGCCGCCCTCGACGACTTCACCCTGGCCACCCCGAGCCTGGAGGACGTCTACCTCGCGCTCGGCGGACGCACGGCGAAGGGACTGGTGAAGGCATGAGCACCGCCCAGGCCCTGGCCGTCCTCGCCCCGCGGGCCCGTTTCTTCCCGGCGCTGGCCGCCGTGTACCGGGCGCAGCTGTCCCGGGCGCGGGTCGCCCGTATCCCCCTGCTGTTCGTGGCCACGTTCCAGTCCGTCGGGATCATGGTCCTGATGCGGGGCGTGGTCGACGGCGGTTCGGAGGCGCGGGCCGTGGTGGCCGGCTCCTCGGTGCTCGTCGTCGCGTTCGTCGCGCTGAACCTGCTCGCCCAGTACTTCGGGCAGCTGCGGGCCGGCGGCGGGCTGGACCACTACGCCACCCTGCCGGTGCCGCCGGCATCGGTGGTGCTGGGCGCGGCCGGCGCGTACGCCTCCTTCACGCTGCCGGGCACGCTGGTGACGGCGGTGTTCGGGTGCGTGCTGTTCGGGCTGCCGATGGGCGGGCTGTGGATCCTGGCCGCGGTGGTGCCGCTGGCGGGGGCCGCGCTGGCCGGGCTGGGCGCGGCGCTGGGGCTGCTGGCGCCGCGGCAGGAGCTGGCCACGCTGGCCGGGCAGCTCGGCATGTCGGCGGCGCTGCTGCTGGGCGTGCTCCCGGCGGAGCGGATGCCGGAGGCCGTGGTGTGGGCGCGGGACCTGCTGCCGTCCACGTACGGGGTGGAGGCCTTCGCACGGACCTTCGCCCCGCATCCGGACTGGGCGAAGGTCGCCGCCGACCTCGGCGTGTGCGGTGCGGTGGGCGTGCTCTCCCTGGCCGTGGCGACGTGGGCCTACCGCCGGGCGGCGGTCCGCTGACGCCGGTGAGGTCCGCGGCGGGTGCACCTGGCACGATGTGGGGGTGACCGAAGCCGTGACCACACCCTCCCCCCTGCCCGAACCGCCGTCGCCCGCCGGGGGCATCACCCTCGGGGACATCCGAGACGGGGCTGCCGTCGCCCTGGTGACCGGGGTGGCCGGCGTGCTCCTCGGACTGCTGTGGCTGTGGCTGGCGCCGCGGGCGCAGTACGTGTCGAACGGCGAGGCCGTCTTCCTGCGGAGCACCGAGAGCGAGGCGCAGATCGGCGCCGACGGGACGTTCTTCCTGCTGTCCCTGGCGATGGGCGTGCTGAGCGCCGTCCTCGCCTTCCTGTGGCGTCGGCGCGGGAGCGTCCCCCTGGTGGTGGGACTGGTATTCGGGTCGGTCTTCGCCGCGCTGGTCGGGTGGCGGCTGGGCGTGTGGCTGGGCCCCTCCACCGACGTGGTGGCCGCCGCACGGGCGGCGGGCAAGGGTGTGCCGTTCGATGCGCCGCTGCGGCTGCGCGCGTACGGGGTGCTGCTGGTGTGGCCGATGGCGGCGGCCGCGGTGCACCTGGGCCTCACGGCGCTGTGGGCCCCCTACGACCCGGAGCCGGTCGCCCCGTGGTCGGGCGCCTACCCCCCGGCCCACGTCCACGCGGACCGTTCGGCCCCGGCGGCCCCGACGGGCCCGTCACCCTCGTCCCCGTCGGACTCTTCCGCGGACTCCTCGGCCCAGGAACCCCCGCGCCCCTGACCGAGCGGGCGGGCCCGGGCTACCGGCGGGCGATGGAGGCCAGGACGGCGCCCGTCAGGGCGGTCAGGGTGGCCGGGGGCAGTTCGATCTCCAGGCCCCGACGGCCCGCCGAGACGCAGATCGTGGGGTGCTCCGCCGCCGACGCGTCCAGCACCGTCCGCAGCCGCTTGCGCTGCCCCAGCGGGGAGATCCCGCCCAGGACGTAGCCCGTGGTGCGTTCGGCCACCGCCGGATCCGCCATCGCCGCCCGCTTCCCGCCCACCGCGGCCGCCAGCGCCTTCAGGTCCAGGCTCCCGGACACCGGCACCACCGCCACCGTCAGCGCCCCGTCGACGTCCGTGACCAGGGTCTTGAAGACCTGGTCGGGCGAGACCCCCATCGCCTCCGCCGCCTCCTGGCCGTACGAGGGGTGCGCGGGGTCGTGGTCGTACGCGTGCGTCGTGAAGGCCGCGTTCGCCGCCGTGAGGGCCGCGATCGCGGGTGTGCCGGCCGCCGTCTTCTTCTTCGCCATCAGTCCCCGGTCAGTTCGTTCGCGTTCGCCGTCAGTTCGGGCTCGTCGGGGCGCGGGTCAGGTCCACCGCCGGCAGCGACGGCAGGTGCCGGATCACCGCGGTCTCCGCACGCAGCAGCCCCAGCTCCTCCGCGAGGCGCGTCGCCGTGTCCGGCGCCTGGAGCAGCCGCTGCTTCGCCGGGATGTCCAGTACGGCCGCCGCCGCCACCAGGTACGAGACCACCGACGGCTCGTCCGGCAGGTCCGCGCCCGTGCTCAGCGACCGTTCCCGGGCGCCCGCCAGCCGCTTCTGGTAGTTCCGGAAGGCCCGCAGCACGCCCTCCGCCAGCGCTCCCGCGCCCTCGCCCGCATCCTCCGGCAGCTCCTCCAGCTCGGCGACCAGATACGGCCCCGACGCGTCGACGGAGAGCAGGCGGACCCGGGTGGTGCCGGTGGCCAGGACCTCGAAGCTGCCGTCCTCCCGCTCCCGGACCGTCGCCGCGTCCGCGATGCAGCCCACCCGGTGGAAGGCCTGGATCGGGTCCGCACCGAAGCCGGCGGCCGGGCCGCGCTCCGGCAGGGCCGTCTGGTCCGGCAGGCCGGGCGCGGTCGGGGCGACCTCCCGGCCGTCGCGGATCGCGACGACCGCGAAGCGCCGCGGGGCGTCGTCGGCCGCCTTCGACAGCTCCCGCATCATGGCGCGATAACGCTCCTCGAAGACGTTCAGCGGGAGGACCAGTCCCGGGAACAGCACCGAGTTGAGCGGGAAGAGGGGAAGGCGAACGGTCGTCACGAGGGACCAGGGTAGTGGCCGCAGGCCAGGCCCCCTAACCCGTATCAGCCCCGGATCAGCCCCGTCTCAGCAGACGCGAGGCGCCCGCCGCCACCGTCGTCGCCAGGATCCAGCCCAGCAGCACCAGGGTCGCCGACCCCCACTGCCAGTAGCCCTCCACCTTCCACTGGCCCTCCTGGCCGAGGTCGATGACCGGCAGGAGGAGGTCCAGGGCGTAGAGCGCCGCGTTCCACGTGGGGTGCTCGTCCTCCTTGATCGGCGGCGGCTCGTGCCGGGAGAACAGCAGCGCCCCCGCCGCCCACAGCACCGCCATCCACAGTGCGGCCCGCCCGGGCCGGTACCCGTAGACCACCGTCCAGTCCTGGAGGAAGCCCCACGCCTTCACCGCCGGGGGCAGCGTCGCCCGGCGGCGGCGCTGCTTGGCCAGCAGCACCTCGCGGGCGTCCGCGTCCTCGCCGCTGGCGCGCAGCACGGCGGCCAGCCGCTCGTAGGGCTCCGGCGAGTACTCCGGGGTGGCCGCCTCCACCCAGGCCAGCCGCCGCGCCAGCGGGAAGTGGCCGCGGGGCGCGAGGTTCTCGTAGACGAAGCCCTCGATCGCCACCCCGCCCGGGCCCGGCCAGCTGGTGGAGGTGTCGACCAGCTTGACCACCTTGGCACCGGACAGCACCACCCGGCCCTGCTCGGGACGCTCGCCCACGAAACGCAGCTCCGGGGTCTGGATGCGGCGCAGGGAGACCTCCTGCTCGTCCGTCAGCGTGAAGCGGGCCCCGTAGAAGTCGACCGCGTCGCCGAAGCGGCCGTCGTCCAGGCGCAGCCCGCCCTGGCACTCGAAGCGCTGGGCCCGCTGCCCGCGGGTGGGGGTCTGGCCGAGTCCGTACGGGGGAGTGGAGGACCCCGAGTCGCCGAGGACGTAGTCCAGCGCGATCGAGGTCAGGTACAGGGTCCGCTCGACGGTCAGCTGCGGGGCGTTCAGGGCGCGCCGCCCGTACGGATTGCGCAGCCGGGCACCACGCAGGTTCATCGACACGCCGATCTTCGCGCCGCGCAGGCTGACCTCCCCGTACGTCTCCAGCAGCTCCCCCTGGAAGTCCTGAGCGACCGACATGCCGTCCGCTGCGAAGGCGCGGCCCTTGTTGTCGCGCTGCACCACGGCCTGGCTGATCAGCAGGTCGGTGCCTATCTGCGCGTCGGTGAGCCGGATCCCGCGGGCCACCCGGCAGCGCGGCAGGTGCAGGTCGCCCTCGGTGTGCAGGCGGGACGCATCCAGGCGGGGGATGGCGCAGTTGATCATGCGCAGGGTGCCGAAGCGGGTCTCGGACAGCTGGATCTCGCTGTCGAAGCGGCACGACTGGAGCTCCACGTACGGCTGCACGGTGCCGCCCGACAGATCCAGGCGGCCGGTGATCCGGACGCCGCGCAGCTTCAGCGAGGCCACCCGGCCCGGCACCGGAGGCGGCCCGTGGAGCAGCAGCAGCGCCACCACCGCGGCGCGAACGCTGCGCTGCGGGCCCCACGGCTCGCCGCTGTGCGGGTCGTCGTGGTCGGCCGCCCGAGTACTGAGGTCGCAGACGCTGCCCGTGCGGTACGCCTGCCACATGCGCCACTCGGGGCCGGAAAGGTCCGCCGGCTCCCCGTCCGCGTGCATCTCGGTCATGGCGGCCCCCCTCCGCTGTCACATACGTGTAGGGGAACGCTAACGGGGGGCGGTGACAGCCGGGGCGTGTATCAGCCAGTGATACGGGCGGACGGTGGCGGGAGGCGGTCTGAGAGAATTGTGAGGTGATCTCTCGTATCGACCTGCGCGGTGACGCCCTCCCCGAGGGTGGCGCCCTGCGCGATCTGCTGCCCCGTGCCGAGTTCGACGTGGAAGCCGCCCTGGAGAAGGTGCGGCCCATCTGCGAGGACGTCCATCATCGTGGCACGGCGGCGCTGATCGAGTACGCGGAGAAGTTCGACGGGGTGAAGCTGGAGCAGGTCAGGGTGCCCGCCGAGGCGCTCCGGGCCGCCCTCGACGCCCTCGACCCGGCCGTCCGCGCCGCCCTGGAGGAGTCCATCCGGCGCGCCCGGATCGTGCACCGGGGCCAGCGCCGCACCGAGCACACCACCCAGGTGGTCCCCGGCGGCACCGTGACCGAGAAGTGGGTTCCGGTCGAGCGCGTCGGCCTGTACGCCCCGGGCGGCCGCTCGGTGTACCCGTCGTCCGTCGTGATGAACGTCGTGCCGGCGCAGGAGGCGGGCGTCGAGTCGATCGCGCTCGCGTCCCCGCCGCAGAAGCCCGCTTTTGAAGGAGATCCTGCCGGCGGTCTGCCGCACCCGACGATCCTGGCCGCGTGCGCGCTGCTCGGCGTCGACGAGGTGTATGCGGTCGGTGGGGCCCAGGCCGTCGCGATGTTCGCGTACGGGACTGAAGAGTGCCTGCCCACCAACATGGTCACCGGCCCCGGCAACATCTGGGTCGCCGCCGCCAAGCGCTACTTCACCGGGAAGATCGGCATCGACACCGAGGCCGGCCCCACCGAGATCGCGGTGCTCGCGGACTCCACGGCCGACCCGGTGCACGTCGCCGCCGACCTGATCAGCCAGGCCGAGCACGACCCGCTCGCCGCCGCCGTCCTGGTCACCGACTCCGAGGAGCTGGCCGCCGCCGTCGAGAAGGAGCTGGAGCCGCAGGTCGCGGCCACCAAGCACGTCGAGGACCGGATCAAGCCGGCCCTCGCGGGCAAGCAGTCCGCGATCGTGCTGGTCGACAGCCTGGACGACGGCCTCAAGGTCGTCGACGCGTACGGCGCCGAGCACCTGGAGATCCAGACCGCCGACGCCGCCGCCCGGGCCGCCCGCGTGCGCAACGCCGGCGCGATCTTCGTCGGCCCCTGGGCCCCGGTCTCGCTCGGCGACTACTGCGCCGGGTCGAACCACGTGCTGCCCACCGGCGGCTGCGCCTGCCACTCCTCCGGCCTGTCCGTGCAGTCCTTCCTGCGCGGCATCCACATCGTCGACTACACGCGCGACGCCCTCGCCGAGGTCACCCACCACGTGGTGACCCTGGCCGAGGCCGAGGACCTGCCCGCGCACGGCGCCGCCCTGAAGGCACGCTTCGGGTGGAAGGTTCCCCAGGCATGACCGGAATCGACGACCTGCCCATCCGGGACGAACTGCGCGGCAAGAGCCCGTACGGCGCCCCGCAGCTCGACGTGCCCGTCCAGCTGAACACCAACGAGAACCCCTACGAGCTGCCCGAGCCGCTGGTGCAGCGGATCGCCGAGCGCGTCGCCGAGGCCGCCCGCACCCTCAACCGCTACCCCGACCGGGACGCGATCGAGCTGCGGACCGAGCTGGCCGCCTACCTCACCCGTACCGGCGGGCACCCGGTCGCACGGGAGAACGTCTGGGCCGCCAACGGCTCCAACGAGGTCATCCAACAGCTGCTGCAGACCTTCGGCGGGCCCGGCCGCACCGCGATCGGCTTCGAGCCCTCGTACTCGATGCACGCGCTGATCGCCCGCGGCACCGGCACGGGCTGGATCTCCGGCCCCCGCGACCAGGACTTCACCATCGACGTGGAGGCGGCCGGGCAGGCCATCGCCCGCAGCGCCCCCGACGTCGTCTTCATCACCTCGCCGAACAACCCCACCGGTACCGCGGTCGAGGCGGAGACCGTCCTCGCGCTGTACGAGGCCGCGCAGGCCGCCAAGCCGTCCCTGGTGGTCGTGGACGAGGCGTACGTCGAGTTCAGCCACCGGCCCTCCCTCCTCCCGCTCATCGAGGGCCGGCCGAACATGGTGATCTCCCGGACCATGTCCAAGGCCTTCGGCGCGGCCGGGCTGCGCCTGGGCTACCTGGCCGCCCACCCGGCCGTGGTCGACGCCGTGCAGCTCGTACGCCTGCCGTACCACCTGTCGGCGGTCACCCAGGCGACCGCCCTGGCCGCCCTGGAGCACACCGACACGCTGCTCGGCTACGTCGAACAGCTCAAGGCCGAGCGGGACCGCGTCGTCGACGAGCTGCGGGCCATCGGCTACGAGGTCACCGAGTCCGACGCGAACTTCATCCAGTTCGGCACGTTCGCGGACTCGCACACCGCATGGCAGAAGATCCTCGACCAGGGTGTCCTGGTCCGTGACAACGGCGTACCGGGCTGGCTGCGGGTCACCGCGGGCACCCCCGCCGAGAACGACGCGTTCCTGGAAGCGGTTCGCGCACTGAAGAAGGAGCAGCACGCATGAGCCGCATCGGACGGGTCGAACGGACCACCAAGGAGACCTCGGTCCTCGTCGAGATAAACCTCGACGGCACCGGCAAGGTCGACGTCTCGACGGGCGTGGGCTTCTACGACCACATGCTCGACCAGCTCGGCCGCCACGGCCTCTTCGACCTCACCGTCAAGACGGACGGCGACCTGCACATCGACAGCCACCACACCATCGAGGACACCGCGCTCGCGCTCGGCGCCGCCTTCAAGCAGGCCCTCGGCGACAAGGTCGGCATCTACCGCTTCGGCAACTGCACCGTCCCGCTGGACGAGTCCCTCGCCCAGGTGACCGTCGACCTGTCGGGCCGCCCCTACCTCGTGCACACCGAGCCCGAGAACATGGCGCCGATGATCGGCGCGTACGACACCACGATGACCCGGCACATCCTGGAGTCCTTCGTGGCGCAGGCCCAGATCGCCCTGCACGTGCACGTCCCCTACGGCCGCAACGCCCACCACATCGTGGAGTGCCAGTTCAAGGCCCTGGCCCGGGCGCTGCGCTACGCCGCCGAGTTCGACCCCCGCGCGGCCGGCATCCTGCCCTCCACGAAGGGCGCCCTCTAGCCGTGAACGGCCTCAACACCATCCTGATCGTCGTCGGCCTGTTCCTGGCCGGCGGCGTCTACTCCTTCCAGAAGCAGGAGATGCCCAAGTCGGTCGTCATCCTGCTCGCCATCGGCTCCGCGATGTGCCTCGCCGCCGGAGTCCTGCGAATCCAAGGAATCTGGGAATGAGCGCAGTCCGCCCCACCAAGTCGGTCGTGGTCTTCGACTACGGCTTCGGCAACGTCCGCTCCGCCGAGCGCGCCCTCGCGCGCGTCGGCGCGGACGTCGAGATCACCCGCGACTACGACAAGGCCATGGACGCCGACGGACTGCTGGTTCCCGGCGTCGGTGCCTTCTCCGCCTGCATGCAGGGCCTCAGGGACGTCCGCGGTGACTGGATCATCGGCCGCCGGCTCTCCGGAGGCCGCCCGGTCATGGGCATCTGCGTCGGCATGCAGATCCTCTTCGAGCGCGGCATCGAGCACGGCGTGGAGACCGAGGGGCTCGACGAGTGGCCCGGCACCGTCGGTCCGCTGAAGGCCCCGGTCGTCCCCCACATGGGGTGGAACACCGTCGAGGCACCGGCCGACAGCCAGGCCTTCAAGGGCCTTGACGCCGACGCCCGGTTCTACTTCGTGCACTCGTACGCGGCGAAGGACTGGAGCCTGGAGGTCACCAATCCGGTGATCCGCGCCCCCCGGGTCACCTGGGCCACCCACGGCGAACGCTTCGTCGCGGCGGTGGAGAACGGCGCCCTGTGGGCCACCCAGTTCCACCCCGAGAAGTCCGGCGACGCCGGAGCCCAGCTCCTCACCAACTGGATCGAGACCCTGTGATGACCGAGCCCTCCGCCACGCTGGAGCTCCTGCCCGCAGTCGACGTCCGCGACGGTCAGGCCGTACGCCTCGTGCACGGGGTGTCCGGCAGCGAGACCTCGTACGGCTCCCCGCTGGAGGCGGCCCTCGCCTGGCAGCGCGCCGGCGCCGAATGGCTGCACCTGGTCGACCTGGACGCCGCCTTCGGCACCGGCGACAACCGGGCCCTGGTGGCCGAGATCACCGGCGCCATGGACATCAAGGTGGAGCTGTCCGGCGGCATCCGCGACGACGCCACGCTCGCCGCTGCCCTCGCCACGGGCTGCACCCGGGTCAACCTCGGCACCGCCGCCCTGGAGACCCCCGAGTGGGCCGCGAAGGCCATCGCCGAGCACGGCGACAAGATCGCGGTCGGGCTCGACGTACGCGGTACGACCCTCAAGGGCCGCGGCTGGACCAGCGAGGGCGGGGACCTGTACGAGACCCTCGCCCGCTTGGACTCCGAGGGCTGCGCCCGCTACGTCGTCACCGACATCGGCAAGGACGGCACCCTGACCGGCCCCAACCTGGAGCTGCTGCGCAACGTCTGCGCCGCCACCGACCGGCCCGTCGTGGCCTCCGGCGGCATCTCCTCCCTCGACGACCTGCGGGCGCTGTCCGAGCTGGTGCCGCTGGGCGTGGAGGGCGCGATCGTGGGCAAGGCCCTGTACGCCAAGGCCTTCACGCTGGAAGAAGCCCTGCGGGTGGTATCGGCATGAGCGCTTCCGACGAGGTGCGCCGGATCTCCTCCGGCGGCCCCTACGAGGACGTCATCGGCTACTCCCGGGCCGTCCAGCTCCCCAACGGGCTCGTCCTGGTCTCCGGCTGCACCGCCGCCGACGGCGGCGGCCCGTACGACCAGACCGTCGCGGCCTTCGGCGTGGCCTTCAAGGCCCTCGCCCAGGCCGGCCTCGGCCCCGAGCATGTGGTCCGCACCCGGATGTACCTCACGCACGCCCGGGACGTGGAGGAGGTCGGCCGCGCCCACAAGGAGCTCTTCGACGCGGTCCGCCCCGCCGCATCCATGATCATCGTCTCCGGTTTCGTCGACCCGTCCATGGTCGTCGAGGTGGAGGTCGAAGCCTTCGGTCCCCCAGGAGCCGCCGCATGACTCTCGCCGTACGGGTGATTCCCTGCCTGGACGTGGACAACGGCCGCGTCGTCAAGGGCGTCAACTTCCAGAACCTGCGCGACGCGGGCGACCCGGTGGAGATGGCCAAGCTGTACGACGCCGAGGGCGCCGACGAGCTGACCTTCCTCGACATCACCGCGTCGTCCGGCAACCGCGAGACCACCTACGACGTGGTCCGCCGGACCGCCGAGCAGGTCTTCATCCCGCTCACCGTCGGCGGCGGCGTCCGCACCGCGGACGACGTGGACCGGCTGCTGCGGGCGGGTGCCGACAAGGTCGGCGTGAACACCGCCGCCATCGCCCGGCCCGAGCTGATCCAGGAGATCGCGGAGCGCTTCGGGCGCCAGGTCCTGGTGCTGTCCGTCGACGCCCGGCGCACGGCGTCCGGCTCCTTCGAGGTCACCACGCACGGCGGCCGCCGGGGCACCGGCATCGACGCCGTCGAGTGGGCGCACCGGGCGGCCGAGCTGGGCGCCGGGGAGATCCTGCTGAACTCGATGGACGCGGACGGCACCAAGGACGGCTACGACACCGAGATGATCGCGGCGGTCCGCAAGCACGTCACCGTCCCGGTGATCGCCTCGGGCGGCGCGGGCAGGCTGGAGCACTTCCCGCCCGCGATCGAGGCCGGCGCCGACGCGGTCCTCGCGGCGTCGGTGTTCCACTTCGGCGACCTGCGCATCTCGGAGGTCAAGTCGGCCCTCCGCGAGGCGGGCCACCCGGTCCGCTGAGCCGCGCGGGGCGGGTGCAGGTTCCGTACGCGGAGCCTCTCCCCGCCCCGCCCCGCCCCGCCATCGCCGGCCGGCCCGGCTCCCGTCCCGGCCTCAGATGCCGAGAGCGGCCGCCGTCAGCTTCGCGACGGCCTCCTTGTCCCCGTCCAGTTCCACCGCCGCCGCGTCCTGGCGGCCGAAGCTGAACAGCGTCAGCTCCCCCGGCTCCCCGGTCACCGTCACCACCGGCGTGCCCTTGTGTGCGACCGCCGTCTGGCCGTTCGGGCGGCGCAGGACCAGGCCGACCGGGGAGCGGCGGCCCGTCAGGCGGGCCAGTTTCTCCAGCCGGAACCACAGGGAATCCGAGAACACCGGGTCCAGCTGCCGCGGCGACCAGTCCGGCTGTGCGCGCCGGACGTCCTCGGCATGGACGTAGAACTCCACCGCGTTGGCCGCCTCGTCGATCTGCTTCAGCGAGTACACCGACAGCTTCGGCGGCCCGGTCCGGATCAGCTGGATGAGCTCCTCGTACGGCTTGGCCGCGTATTCGGCCATCGCCTTGTCCAGGCGGTCCTTCAGGACGTTCAGCAGCAGACCGCCCGCCGCGTCCGGGCGGCGCTCCCGGACCACCACGTGCGCCGCCAGTTCCCGGGTGCGCCACCCTTCGCACAGGGTCGGCGCCTCCGGTCCCGCCGCCTCCAACAGGTCCGCCAGCAGCAGTCGTTCACGCTTCGCATGGGTTGACATGCCGGCAAGCCTACGGCCGGAACACGCCCCGTGCCTGCCCATCAGGCGGACAGAGATCCATGTCCGAGGCCTCCGCGCGGCACAATGGCCCGCATGAGTACGTCCTCCCTCGACCCCGCCATCGCCGCCCGGCTCAAGCGCTCCGCCGACGGCCTGGTGCCCGCCATCGCCCAGCAGTACGACACCGGTGAGGTGCTCATGCTCGGCTGGATGGACGACGAGGCCCTGCACCGCACCCTGACCACCGGCCGCTGCACCTACTGGTCCCGCAGCCGCCGCGAGTACTGGGTCAAGGGCGATACTTCCGGCCACTTCCAGCACGTGAAGTCCGTCGCCCTCGACTGCGACGCCGACACCGTGCTCGTCAAGGTCGACCAGGTCGGCGCCGCCTGCCACACGGGCGCCCGCACGTGCTTCGACGCAGATGTCCTCCCGCTGGCAGCCGAAACAGGCAGGTAGGGTCCCACGCCATGGATCTTGAGACGTTCCGCAAGCTCGCGGCGGACCGCCGCGTCATCCCCGTGAGCCGCAAGCTCCTGGCCGACGGGGACACCCCTGTCGGGCTCTACCGGAAGCTGGCCGCCGAACGCCCGGGCACCTTCCTCCTGGAATCCGCCGAGAACGGCCGCTCCTGGTCGCGGTACTCGTTCGTCGGCGTACGCAGCGACGCCACGCTCACCGTCCGGGACGGGCAGGCGCACTGGATCGGCACCCCGCCCGTCGGCGTCCCCACCGGCGGCGACCCGCTGGAGGCCCTGCGCGCCACCGTCCAGGCCCTGCACACGCCCCGCGACCTCGCGGGCGGGATGCCCCCCTTCACCGGCGGCATGGTCGGCTACCTCGGCTACGACATCGTGCGCCGCCTGGAGCGCATCGGACAGCACGGCGAGGACGACCTCCGGCTGCCCGAGCTGACCATGCTGCTCACCTCCGACCTGGCGGTCCTGGACCACTGGGACGGCACGGTCCAGCTCATCGCCAACGCGATCAACCACAACGACCTCGACACGGGCGTGGACGAGGCCTACGCCGACGCCGTCGCCCGCCTCGACGCGATGGAGGCCGACCTCGCCCGTCCGGCCCCCTACACCCCGACCCCGCTGCCCGCCTCCGAGCTGCCGGAGTTCTCGGCCCTGTGGGGCGGCGAGAAGTACCAGGCCGCCGTCGAGGACATCAAGGAGCGGATCCGGGCGGGGGAGGCCTTCCAGGTGGTGCCCTCGCAGCGGTTCGAGACGCCCTGCCGCGCCTCGGCGCTGGACGTCTACAGGGTGCTGCGGGCCACCAACCCGTCCCCGTACATGTACCTCTTCCGCTTCGAGAACGGCTTCGACGTCGTCGGCTCCAGCCCCGAGGCCCTGGTCAAGGTCGAGGACGGGCGGGCCATGGTCCACCCCATCGCGGGCACCCGCCACCGCGGCGCCACCCCGCAGGAGGACCACGAGCTCGCCGAGGAGCTGCTGGCCGACCCCAAGGAGCGCGCCGAGCACCTGATGCTCGTCGACCTCGGCCGCAACGACCTGGGCCGGGTCTGCGAACCGGGCTCCGTCGAGGTCGTCGACTTCATGAGCATCGAGCGGTACTCCCACGTCATGCACATCGTCTCGACCGTCACCGGCCGGGTCGCCGAGGGCAAGACCGCCTTCGACGTGCTGACGGCCTGCTTCCCCGCCGGCACCCTCTCCGGGGCGCCCAAGCCGCGCGCCATGCAGATCATCGAGGAGCTGGAGCCCTCCCGCCGCGGGCTGTACGGCGGCTGCGTCGGCTACCTCGACTTCGCCGGGGACTCCGACACGGCCATCGCCATCCGCACCGCGCTGCTGCGCGACGGCACGGCGTACGTCCAGGCCGGCGCCGGGGTCGTCGCGGACTCGGTGCCGCGGCTGGAGGACGAAGAGTGCCGCAACAAGGCGGCCGCCGTGCTGCGCGCGGTGGGAGCGGCGAACCGCCTCCACACCTCGTGAAGGCGTAAGGGATAGTGGGGTACGTGAGTGCCGTACCCCCCTCCCGAAACCCCGACAGCGACGCCGCGACCGGCCCGGAGGCCCCGCAGGCCGCGGACGGCCGCGCCGCCCGCCGCAGCGTGGCCGTCGCCCTGCTGTTCGGCACGCTCGGTGCCACCGTCGTCCTGCTCGCCTCCGGCCGGGTCTGGGCCCGCGGCACCGCCGCCGTCGGGGGCGGTGCGCTGCCCCTGACGGCCGACGGGCGGGCCGTCACCGGTCTCCCGGCCGCCCTGGCCATCGTGGGCCTCGCCGCGCTCGTGGCGGTCTTCGCCGTACGCGGCAAGGGCCGCCTGCTGGTCTCCGGGCTGCTGGCCCTGAGCGGGCTGGGGGCGGCGCTGTCGGCCGTCCTCGCGGCGGACGGACGCCGCGCACTGGACGCGCAGGCCGCCCGGATGACGGCGGACACCGCGGCGCACGTGGGCGCCCTCACCCACACGGCCTGGCCCTACGTCACCGCCGCGGGCGCGGCGCTGATCCTGCTGGCCGGGCTGCTGGCCCTGCGCTTCGGCCGCAGCTGGCCCGCCATGGGAGGCCGTTACGAGCGGGACGGCAGCACCCGGGCCCGTACGCCCGCCCGGATCGACCCCGACCGGCCCGAGGACCTGTGGAAGGCTCTGGACCGCGGCGAGGACCCCACCCGCTGACCATCCACCGCACGCGGTGCGGGACAATGTCCCGGAGCGTTCGACACAGCACGTGCGACAGAGCAAACGAGGAGCAACTCATGGCGGGCAACAACCACGGACACACCCCGGCCGCCTGGACCGGTGTCATCATCGCCTTCATCGGTTTCTGCATCTCCGGCGCGTTCATGGTGATCGCGAACCCCGTGGGTTTCTGGGCCGGTCTCGCCGTCGTCGCGATCGGCGGTGTCGTGGGCCTGGCCATGAAGGCCGCGGGCATGGGCGCGCCTAAGCCCGCCCACGAGGACCTGGCCGTGGTCATCGCCGCCACCAAGGCCGCCGCCAAGGTCTGAGCGTTCCCACACCTCGGAAAGGCGCGGCCCGTCGGGCTGCGCCTTTTGTCATGACCGGAGAGAATCAGCGGGTGGACCCCTCCCAGAGCCCCTTCGCCGTGCCCGCACCGCCGGGCCCGCCGGGCGCCGCCTCCCGGGCCCGGCGGCTGGCCGCACCGGTGCTCACCGTGGCAGTGGCGACCCTGGCCTTTGCGTACGTGGGCGCCGTGGATCCCAATGAACCGGGCCACTATCCGGTGTGCCCGCTTTTCCGGCTCACCGGAATCCTGTGCCCCGGATGTGGCGGGCTGCGCAGTGCGCATGCGTTCGCCCACGGCGATCTGGGCACTGCGCTGGGGGCAAATGCCCTGGCCGTCGCCGGCTACTTCGTCTTCGCCGGGTACATGGCCCTCTGGCTGGTTCGCGCCGGTCGGGGCGTCCCCGGACCGCGGTTCGTCCTGCGGGGGGCGTATGCGTGGGCCCTCGGCGCGCTGGTGGTGGTCTTCGTGATCGTCCGGAATCTGCCTTTCGGTTCCGCGCTCGCCCCCTGAGCCCGCCCCATGGGCTGCCGGAATCTGCGGGCGACCCATATGAATGCCGCATTCCGAATGTCCAGGTAATGGGACGGCGTCAACCGCGTGCGGAGGGCAAGGCCACCTCCGGATACCATTTGATTGCTGACCTTGCAGTTGTACGTGTCTGCAAGGCGGCCGACCGTCATCGACCCGGAAGGGGGCCGCTCGCGTGAGTGTGCTCGACGAGATCATCGAAGGGGTCCGCGAAGACCTTGCCGAACGGCAGGCCCGCGTCAGCCTCGACGAGCTCAAGGAGCGTGCCGCCAAGGCGCCCCAGGCCAAGGACGGCGTCGCTGCCCTGCGCGGCGACGGCGTCAAGGTGATCTGCGAGGTCAAGCGCTCCAGCCCGTCCAAGGGCGCGCTGGCCGCGATCGCCGATCCGGCCGGACTCGCCGCCGACTACGAGGCGGGCGGTGCGGCGGTCATCTCCGTCCTCACCGAGCAGCGCCGATTCGGCGGCTCGCTGGCCGACCTGGAGGCCGTCCGCGCCCGCGTGGACATCCCGATCCTGCGCAAGGACTTCATCGTCACGGCCTACCAGCTGTGGGAGGCCCGCGCCTACGGCGCCGACCTCGCCCTGCTGATCGTCGCGGCACTGGAACAGGAGGCACTCGTCTCCCTCATCGAGCGGGCCGAGTCCATCGGCCTCACCCCGCTCGTCGAGGTCCACGACGAGGAAGAGGTCGAGCGCGCGGTTGCGGCCGGCGCCAAGATCATCGGCGTCAACGCCCGCAACCTCAAGGACCTCAAGGTCGACCGCTCCACCTTCGAGCGCGTCGTACCGGAGATCCCGGCCCACATCGTCAAGGTCGCCGAGTCCGGCATCCGCGGGCCGCACGACCTGATCGCCTACGCCAACGAGGGCGCCGACGCCGTCCTCGTCGGGGAGTCCCTGGTCACCGGACGCGACCCGAAGGCGGCCGTGGCCGACCTGGTCGCCGCCGGCGCCCACCCCGCCCTGCGCCACGGACGGAGCTGACCCGACCCATGGCCCCCCACCGTCCCTCCGTCCGCACCCGCCCGGGCCACGGCCCGGCCGGCGTGCCGACGGCGCACGCGCCCCTGGCGCGCGGCTGCCGCCCCCGCGGCTGCCGCGCCCCGGCCCGGCGTGTGCACGGGCGGCGGGTCCGGTACGTGATCGGCTCCGAGCCCGGACAGGTCAACGGCATGCGATGGCGCCGCGGAGGCGCGCTGTAACGAGGAGTCCCCGGCGGCCGGTGCCGCCACGGACCCCGTACGACCCGATGCCCCGGCCGACCGGCCCCGGGCGCGGGTCCCCCGTACCGTACGCGCGACACCCCCGGTCTTCCGGACAGCAGGGTGCGCGCGTCGCGGGCGGGCGGCGCAATACGGTGAAAACCACCTCGCCGCATTCGCAATCCCGTAGGAGTGACTGGGCATGTCCAGCGCCAGCGAGTTCTTCATCCCGGACCCCGAGGGTCAGGTCCCCAACGCCGAGGGGTACTTCGGCGACTTCGGCGGCAAGTTCATCCCGGAGGCGCTCGTCGCCGCCGTGGACGAGGTCGCCGTCGAGTACGAGAAGGCCAAGAACGACCCGGCCTTCGCGGCCGAGCTGAACGACCTCATGGTCAACTACACCGGCCGGCCCAGCGCCCTCACCGAGGTGCCGCGGTTCGCCGAGCACGCGGGCGGCGCCCGGATCTTCCTCAAGCGGGAGGACCTCAACCACACCGGCTCACACAAGATCAACAACGTGTTGGGCCAGGCGCTCCTCACGAAGCGCATGGGCAAGACCCGTGTCATCGCGGAGACCGGCGCCGGCCAGCACGGCGTCGCCACCGCCACCGCCTGCGCCCTCTTCGGCCTCGAATGCACCATCTACATGGGCGAGATCGACACCGAGCGCCAGGCGCTCAACGTGGCCCGGATGCGCATGCTCGGCGCAGAGGTCATCCCCGTGAAGTCCGGCAGCCGCACCCTCAAGGACGCCATCAACGAGGCGTTCCGCGACTGGGTCGCCAACGTCGACCGCACCCACTACCTCTTCGGCACGGTCGCCGGCCCCCACCCCTTCCCGGCCATGGTCCGTGACTTCCACCGGGTCATCGGCGTCGAGGCCCGGCGCCAGATCCTGGAGCGGGCCGGCCGGCTGCCCGACGCCGTCGCGGCCTGCGTCGGCGGCGGCTCCAACGCCATCGGCCTCTTCCACGCCTTCATCCCGGACACCGACGTCCGCCTGGTCGGCTTCGAGCCCGCCGGGCACGGCGTGGAGAGCGGCGAGCACGCGGCGACCCTGACCGCGGGAGAGCCCGGCATCCTGCACGGCTCCCGCTCCTACGTCCTCCAGGACGAGGAGGGCCAGATCACCGAGCCGTACTCCATCTCGGCGGGCCTGGACTACCCGGGCATCGGCCCGGAGCACTCCTACCTCAAGGACGTCGGCCGCGGCGAGTACCGCGCGGTCACCGACGACGCCGCGATGCAGGCCCTGCGCCTGCTCTCCCGTACGGAGGGCATCATCCCGGCGATCGAGTCGGCGCACGCCCTCGCGGGCGCGCTCGACCTGGGCAGGGAGCTGGGCAAGGAGGGGCTGATCGTGGTCAACCTGTCCGGCCGCGGCGACAAGGACATGGACACGGCGGCCCGCTACTTCGGGCTGTACGACGGCGCGACCGAGGGCACCGAGGGGGAGACGAAGTGAGCACGGCCAGCGAGAAGACCGGACGCATCCAGCTGCTGAGCGACACCCTCGCCAAGGCGAAGTCCGAGGACCGCGCGGCCCTCGTCGCCTACCTCCCCGCCGGCTTCCCGACCGTCGACGGCGGCATCGAGGCCGTCAAGGCCGTCATCGCGGGCGGTGCGGACGTGGTCGAGGTGGGCCTGCCCCACAGCGACCCGGTCCTGGACGGCGCGATCATCCAGACCGCCGACGACATCGCCCTGCGCGGCGGCGTCAAGATCGCCGACGTGCTGCGGACCGTGCGCGAGGCGCACGCCGCGACCGGAGCCCCGGTCCTGGTCATGACGTACTGGAACCCCATCGACCGCTACGGCGTGGAGCGCTTCGCCACCGAGCTCGCGGCCGCGGGCGGCGCGGGCTGCATCCTGCCCGACCTGCCGGTCCAGGAGTCCGCGCTGTGGCGCGAGCACGCCGACCGGCTCGGTCTGGCGACCGTCTTCGTCGTCGCGCCCAGCAGTAAGGACGAGCGCCTGGCGACCATCACGGCGGCCGGTTCCGGCTTCGTGTACGCCGCCTCGCTGATGGGCGTCACCGGCACCCGCGCATCGGTGGGCCACGAGGCCCAGGAGCTGGTGCGCCGCACCCGGGCCACGACCGATCTCCCGGTCTGCGTGGGCCTGGGCGTCTCCAACGCGGCCCAGGCGAAGGAGGTCGCGGGCTTCGCGGACGGAGTGATCGTCGGCTCGGCCTTCGTGAAGCTGCTGCTGGACGCGCCCGACCTGTCGGCCGGGCTGGCCGCCGTACGGGCGCTGGCGGGCGAGCTTGCGGAAGGCGTACGCAGGAGCTGACGCCGGGCGGTTTCCGAGGGGGTTATGTAGCCCGATCGGGTGGAACTGGGAGCGGGGAGGCACGCGAGTGCCTCCCCGCTTCGTTTGGCCGAACGTGAGCGAGAAGAACGACGGTGCGAACCGCGAAGCGAAACGATCGGCCCGTGAGCGACTCCTCGTGGAGCGCGAGCGGCAGAAGAAGAAGGACAAGCGTCGGCGCACCCTCGTCGTGGCCGGGGCGGTGGTCGGCGTCCTGGGCCTGGCGGCCGTCATCGGAGTGATCGCGGCCAACAGCGGCAAGAGCGACAAGTCAACGAAGGCCGGCCCCGTGACCGCCCCCTCCGGAGCCACCGGCAAGGACGCGCTCGCCATCCAGACGGGCAAGCCCGAGGCCCCCTCGACGCTGACCGTGTGGGAGGACTTCCGCTGCCCGGCGTGCAAATCCTTCGAGACCAACTACCGGGACACGGTCCACGACCTGGAGGCCAAGGGTCTGCTCAAGGTCGACTACCACCTGGTGACCCTCATCGACGGGAACATGGGCGGCAGCGGCTCGCTGAAGGGGGCGAACGCGGCGGCCTGCGCACAGGACGCCGGGAAGTTCCCCGCCTACCACGACCTCCTCTTCCAGAACCAGCCGCAGGAGGTCGACGACGCCTACGGCAACAACGCGAAACTGCTGGAGCTGGCCGCCAAGGTGGACGGCCTGGTCACCCCCGAGTTCCGCTCCTGCGTCGAGGGCGGCACGCACAACAGCTGGGTGGGCAAGTCGATGGAGGCCTTCCAGGCCGGGAAGTTCCGCGGCACCCCGACCGTGCTGCTGGACGGCACGGACATCTTCGGGGACCAGGCCCACCCGATCACCCCGCAGAAGCTCAAGGAGCAGGTGGAGGCCAAGGCGAAGGCGAAGGGCAACGGGGGAGCGGGCGCCTCGCCGTCGGCTTCGGCCTCCCGCTCGGCGTCGCCTTCGGCCGCGGCCTCGGCGTCCGGGGCGGCCCGGGCGAAGGGTTCGTCGCTGTCGGGTTCCTCGTCGTCCTCGTCGTCCTCGTCGTCCGGCTCGTCCTCCTCGTCCGGATCCGCGGCGGGGTCGAAGGCGGGTGCCGCGCCGGGCGCCTCTAAGGGCGCCGCCGACGACTGAAAGCCGGCCGGAACAGGTGTCGATTTGACGGCAAGCTTGCCGGGCGGGTTGCAGTCCGTACCGCCCGGCAGGGTAGCGTCGGTCCTGCCATGACTCTTGCCTTCATCCCCAGCCCGTCGACCGGCGTGGTCCACCTCGGACCGATCCCGCTGCGCGGCTACGCGTTCTGCATCATCATCGGCGTCTTCGCCGCCGTCTGGCTCGGCAACAAGCGCTGGATCGCGCGCGGCGGAAAGCCGGGCACGGTCGCCGACATCGCCGTCTGGGCGGTGCCGTTCGGCCTGATCGGCGGTCGCCTCTACCATGTGATCACCGACTACCAGCTGTACTTCGGCGAGGGCCGCAACTGGGTCGACGCCTTCAAGATCTGGGAGGGCGGCCTCGGCATCTGGGGGGCCATCGCGGTGGGCGCGGTGGGCGCCTGGATCGGTTGCCGCCTGCGGGGGATCCCGCTGCCGGCCTGGGCCGACGCCCTGGCCCCCGGGATCGCGCTGGCCCAGGCCTTCGGCCGCTGGGGCAACTGGTTCAACCAGGAGCTGTACGGCCGTGCCACCGACCTGCCGTGGGCGCTGGAGATCAGCGAGGGCCCCAACCGCGTCGCCGGCACCTACCACCCGACCTTCCTGTACGAGTCGCTGTGGTGCCTCGGCGTCGCCGGCCTGGTGATCTGGGCCGACCGCCGCTTCAAGCTGGGCCACGGCCGGGCGTTCGCCCTGTACGTCGCCGCGTACTGCGTGGGCCGCGGCTGGATCGAGTACATGCGGGTCGACGAGGCCCACCACATCCTCGGTGTCCGGCTGAACGTCTGGACCTCGATCGTGGTCTTCCTGCTGGCGGTGACCTACCTGGTGCTGTCGGCGAAGCTCCGCCCGGGCCGCGAGGAGGTCGTGGAGCCGGACCGCGGTCCGGCCGCCTCCGACCCGGCGACCGCGGAGAAGGACACCGCGGACGCCTCGGACGCCGATGCGGATGCGGGCGCGGATGCGCAGGCCGCCGAGGCCCCCGAGGGCAAGGCCAAGGCCGAGGCCGGAGCCGAGGCTCCGGTTGCGGCGGACGAGCCGAAGGACGTCGTGCACACGGACGCCGACGCCCCCGGGGTCGGCAAGAAGCTCTGACCGGAAGCGATCCGGACCACCGGAAGAGGGGGGGCGCGCCCCCCCCCCCGCCCCCCCCGGCGGGGGGCCGCCCCCCCCCCCCCCCGCGGGGCGTAGCGGGGGGGGGGGGGGGCGCTCCACATCGGGATAGCCCCCCGCGGTCATACCCTC
>NZ_JBEZBN010000034.1:0-76817 GCF_040647115.1 Streptomyces sp. NPDC044571 | reverse complement strand
GGGCGGGCCGGGCAGTCAAGGGTGGCCGAAGGCCATCGCGAAGCGACGCGACGAAGGAGCGCCCTTGACGGCCCGGACCGACACGGAAGGACAGTCGACTGACGGGAAGCCCCCGGACCTCCCCTGATGCCGCCCGTGGGGATTCCGGCCCCCGAAGCCCCCGCCCCGCCTGCCGCCCCCGCCCGCGGGTTCCCGCCGACCCCGACCCCGCCCCGCCTTCCGCCCCCGCCCGCGGGTTCCCGCCGACCCCGACCCCGCCCCGCCTTCCGCCCCCGCCCACGGGTTCCCGCCGACCCCGACCCCGCCCCGCCTACCACCCCGGCTCCCCGAAGCCCCCGCCCCGCTACCCCTCAGAGGTAGTCCTCCAGCCGGCCTATCCGGTACCCCTGTTCCTGGATGCGCTGGAGCATGCGGGTGGTCATCTGGATCTCCGTCGCTCCCTTGAGTTCAGAGGGGCCGCGGAAATGGGCCAGGATGATGTCGCCCGGTTTGAGGGCGGAGCCCTCCGCGTACTGGAAGTTGTTGATCTGCATCGACACCCGCCACAGGACGACCTGGGAGATACCGCATTCGGAGGCGGCTTTCAGGGTGTCGTCGTTGTAGTTGCCGTAGGGCGGGCGGAAGCGGGGCGGTTTGGTGCCGAAGCGCTTCTCCAGGCGTTCCTGCTGCCCGCATATCTCCTTCTTCTGCGCCGCGAAGGGCAGCGTCCGGAGGTTCGGGTGCGTCAGGGTGTGGTTGTTTATCGTGCTGCCCGAGCCGTTGTCACGGAGCTTCTCGAAGTGGCCGTAGTCCGACGAGGCAATGTTGTCCGTGAGGAACATGCTGATCGGCAGCTTCAGGTCGGCCGCCATCTTCAGGAACTCGGGGTCCTTCTCCGCGCCGTCGTCGAAGGTCAGGAAGACGACCTTGTCGGTGGGCGCGACGGGTATTCGGTCCACCACCTGGGCCTTGCCCGGGGTCGCGCTCGGGAGTTGGGGCTTGCGGTCGGGCTTGGGGGCGAACTGGAGGGGGGCCGTCAGGCCCCATTTCCGGTACGCCTCGTCCCCGGCCGCGGGGGACGGCGCGGACGCCGTCGGTGCGGACGGCGAGGGCGTGGGCCGCTGTTCCTCCGTGGCGTTGCGGCCCAGTCGTTCGATGGGGTCCACGCTGTCCCCGCACCCCGTCAGGGACAGCGCGAGCGCGCCGGCCGCCAGCGTTCCGGCTACCAACCGGCGCGCGTACTTCACAGGTAGTCCTCCAGGCGAGCCACGGCGTACCCCTTGTCCGTGACGGTCTTCATGACATGACGGATCATGTCAGGCATGGTCCCCTTCCAGTCCTCCCGCCCCCGGAAATGCGTGAGGATGATGTCACCGGGGTGCAGGTCCCGGTCCCATTCCCGGTAGTCCATCCGGTCGGGGAAGCCCTCCGCGTTCCACAGCGGGACCGCCTTGATGCCGCAGGACTTGGCCGCGCGCAGCGTGTCCTCGTTGTAGTTGCCGTACGGGGGCCGGAACAGCGTCGGCCGCTTGCCGAACTGCTTCTGGATGGTGTCCTGCTGGCCGCAGATCTCCTCCCGCTGCTGCTTGTAGGACAGCGCCGGCAGGTAGCGGTGGTTGAGCGTGTGGTTGTTCAGGGTGACGCCGGCGGCCTGCATCTTCTTGAAGTAGGGGTAGTCGTCGCGGACGAGGTAGTCGCTGAGGAACGCCGTGTAGGGAATCTTCAGCTCCTGCATCATCTTCAGGAACTCGGGGTCCTTCTCCGCGCCGTCGTCGATCGTCAGGAAGACGACCTTGTCCTCCGTGGGGACGGTGGTGAAGACCGGCGGGAGGTCTTCCTGGCCCTCGACCTCGAAGCCGTCGCGGGTGGTGATCTCCGGCTTCGTCTTGGGCGGGGCCGGGGCCGCCAGCGGCGGCTTGGCCAGTTTCCACTTCTTCGCCGCGGCGGCACGGCTCTGCGGGGTGGCCTTTTGCTGTTCGGCCTGGTTCGCGGCCGCGCCCGCGGCGCCCGCGGGCGCGTCGGCGCCCTTGCCGCCCTTGCGGGCGGGGCCGGAGTCCGCGGAGGAGCCGCACGCCGTACCGAGGGCGGCGACCAGCAGCGCGGCCAGTGCCACCCCGACCCGTCCGCGCGGAGCCGCCGCGGACCGGTGACCATGGAGCCTCTTATGTTCCTTTTGTCGTACTAGCTGCATAGCAGCGCATCCTGACACCGTGACACGCGCGCACCCGGGCCGACACTGCGGGCGGACGGCGACCTTCCATCGAGTGGCCCACACTGACCGACAATGAACCGGTGACCCCCGAAGACTTCGCCGCGCTCCTCACCCCCGAGGGCCGTGCCCTCCTCGACTCGCTCCGCGCCTACGACCCGTCCCAGGAGATCGCCGTCGCGACCCGGCTGCGCCGCGAGCACCCCGCCGGCCTGGTCTCCGCGGCCCTCGGGCAGGCCCGGCTGCGACAGCGCGCGGCGGCGAAGTTCGGCGAGCAGGACGCCTTCCGGATGTACTTCACGCCCGGCGGCGCCGAGATGGCCACCCGCGCCTCGGTGGCCGCGTACCGCGCCGAGCGGCTCGCGGCCCTCGGCGTACGCAGCCTCGCCGACCTGTGCTGCGGCATCGGCGGGGACGCCCTCGCCCTGGCCCGGCTCGGCATCCGGGTGCTGGCCGTCGACCACGACCCGCTCACGGTGGCCGTCGCGCGGGCCAACGCCGAGGCGCTGGGGCTGGCGGACCTGATCGAGGTCCGCGAGGCGGATGTGACCGAGGTCGACGTCTCGGGCCACGACGCCGTCTTCATCGATCCGGCCCGGCGCGGCGGGCGCGGGAGGATCTTCGACCCCGAGAGCTACTCGCCCCCGCTGTCCTGGGCCGTCGAGACCGCCCGCAGCGCCCGGTGCGCCGCCATCAAGATCGCCCCGGGCATCCCGCACGAGGCGGTCCCCGCCGAGGCCGAGGCCGAGTGGATCTCCGACCAGGGCGACGTGAAGGAAGCGGTGCTGTGGTTCGGGACGGCCCCCGCGACCGTCCGCGCGACCCTGCTCCCCGGGCCGCGCAGCCTGCACACCGCCGATCCGCTGCCCGACCCGGAGGCCGGTCCGGTCGGCCGCTACCTCTACGAGCCCGACGGCGCCGTCATCCGCGCGCACCTCGTCGCGGAGGTCGCCGAGCAGCTGGGAGGGCGGCTCATCGACCCGACGATCGCCTACATCACCGCCGACGCGCTGCGCGCGACGCCGTACGCGACCGCGTACGAGATCACCGACGTGCTGCCCTTCGGGCTCAAGAAGCTGAAGGCGCTGCTGCGCGAGCGCGAGGTCGGCGTCCTGACCGTGAAGAAGCGCGGCTCGGCCATCGAGCCCGAGGAGCTGCGCAAGAGGGTGAAGCCGCAGGGGCCGCACGCGGCGACCGTCTTCCTGACCCGCGTGGCGGGCGCTCCGTCGATGCTGATCGGGTCGCCCGTGGCGGCCCGCTGAGGTCCTGCGGCCCGCCACGGGCGCGCCCGAGAGGGCCGGATTCCGCCGGGTCGCCGGGCCGGGGGCCGGTTCCTGCGATGGGAGGGTCAGCCTCGGGGGACCCCGGTCGTTCACGGACCGGGCGGGCCGGCGTCGATCCGGCCACCGCCGAGCGGCTCGACGAAGCGATCACCGCGGCCATGAAGAAGGAGGGCATACCGGGGGTCGGCGTCGGGCTCTGGTTCGACGGCCGCGGTTCCGACGAGCGCTCCTTCGGCACCGCCGACAAGGCCGCCGGCACGCCCATGAGATCGTCACTCCGGACCACACGTGGTCGGCGCCGGCCGCGGCGCAGCCCAACGCCCCCGGGCAGAGCCCGCCGCCCGGGACCGGCACCCCGAAGCCACCGCCGCCCGCGAAGCCGTGACCCCGACGCGCGACGCATGACGTCTACGGGGGTGTCCCGCCGCCGGTACGGAAGACGCGCACCGCCCAGCGGTAGTGCGCGCCGGCCTTGCCGAGGCCCAGCAGGCCGGTGATCCACAGGATCATGCCGAAGCCCATGTAGTACGTGACTTCGCCGTACGTGGTCTCGCCCGGCCGGGCGGAGGCAGCGGCCCCGAACGTCACCCACAGGCCGAGCGCGCCCATCGCGAAGGAGGCCAGCAGCCAGGCCAGGCTGCGTCCGGGCGCGCGCAGCCCCGCGGCGGCAGTGGGGTCCGGGTCGTACTCCGCCCACGCCTGCAGCAGCCGGCGCACCTGCCGGTCCCGCTTGGCGCCCCAGGCGAACCAGAACCCGGCCGGGATCAGGACGCCTGCGCCGAGCACGGCGAAGATCAGCCCGAAGAGGTACGACAAGGGGTCGTGCTCCTCGATGGCCATCAGGGCCATGCCGACGAAGGTCCAGCCGAGGGCGAAGACCGCCGCGACGGCCCAGAGCAGCAGCAGTCGCCCCAGGCCCAGGCTGCGCCGGCCGAGGTCCGCAAGGAAGCGCGCGCGGTCGGCCCGTACGACGTCCTCGTCCATCCAGGCGCGCAGGTGCGCGGGAGGGGGCGGAGGCGGCAGGTCACGGCTAGTCATGCGCATGACGATATCCGGCTGCGGGCACACGGCCCGCCCCGGATCTGCCGGAGGGTCAGGAAACGGCGCCGGTCGTGACCTCCACCGACTCGAACCGCCAGCGGTGCACCGCCCGCGTGATCAAGTCGGCTGCGGGCTCGGGGAGCTCGGGAAGCTCGGCCGCAACCCCCTCGACCGTCTCCCACCAGGTCACCACCAACACGCGGTCGTGCGGGGCCCGGAACACCTCGCGGCGCACCGGCTCGCGCGCCAGCACCTGCGAACGGGCCCACTCCAACAGCTCGTTGCCCCGGCCGTCGGCGGCCCGGGCCTCCCACATCAGCGCGACGGTGCTCACGAGTACAGGTTGTCCTTGCTCAGCTCGTGCACGTGATCGTGATCGTGGGCGTGCCCGTGCCCGTGCCCGTGCCCGTGGCCGTGCGCGGCGCCCGGCACGTGCGGGTCCGTCACCGGCAGCGAGGAGTCCGCCGACAGGTCCCAGTCCGAGGCGGCCCGGTTCCGCTTGACCATCTCCGCACCCAACGCCGCCACCATCGCTCCGTTGTCGGTGCACAGCTTCGGCCGCGGCACCCGCAGGATGATCCCCGCGTCGTCACAGCGCTCCTGCGCGAGCGAACGCAGCCGGGAATTGGCCGCCACACCACCACCGATCATCAGGTGGTCGACGCCCTCGTCCTTGCACGCGCGGATCGCCTTGCGGGTCAGCACGTCCACCACGGCCTCCTGGAACGACGCCGCCACATCGCGCACCGGCACCTCCTCGCCCGCGTTCCGCTTCGCCTCGATCCAGCGGGCGACGGCCGTCTTGAGCCCGGAGAAGGAGAAGTCGTACGCCGCATCGCGCGGCCCCGTCAGCCCGCGCGGGAAGTTGATCGCCTTCGGGTCGCCCTCCTTGGCCAGCCGGTCGATGACCGGGCCGCCCGGGAAGCCCAGCTGGAGCACCCGCGCGATCTTGTCGAAGGCCTCGCCGGCCGCGTCGTCGATGGTGGCGCCCAGTGGCCGTACGTCGGAGGTGATGTCCGGGGCCAGCAGCAGCGAGGAGTGTCCGCCGGACACCAGCAGCGCCATCGTCGGCTCCGGCAGCGGCCCGTGCTCCAGCTGGTCCACGCAGATGTGCGAGGCCAGGTGGTTCACCCCGTACAGCGGCTTGCCGAGCGCGTACGCGTACGCCTTGGCCGCCGAGACGCCCACCAGCAGCGCCCCCGCCAGGCCGGGACCGGCCGTGACCGCGATGCCGTCGAGGTCGCGGGCGCTGACCCCGGCCTCCTTCAGGGCGCGTTCGATGGTCGGGACCATCGCCTCCAAGTGGGCGCGCGAGGCCACTTCGGGCACCACGCCGCCGAAACGGGCGTGCTCGTCGACGCTCGACGCGATGGCGTCGGCCAGCAGGGTGGTGCCGCGGACGACGCCGACGCCGGTCTCGTCGCAGGAGGTCTCGATGCCGAGGACGAGCGGTTCGTCAGCCATGGGTCTCACCTTGTACGGGTCCGTCCGCGAGGACGGAGTGTGCGGGATCGGAAAGGCGCATCACGAGCGCGTCGACGTTGCCCGGCTGGTAGTAGCCCCGCCGGAAGCCGATCGGCTCGAAGCCGAAGCGCTCGTAGAGCCTCTGGGCCCGGGTGTTGTCCACCCGTACCTCCAGCAGCACCTCGGCGCACTCGAATGCGGTGGCGGCGCGCAGCAGCTCGGTGAGCAGCCGGGCGCCGAGCCCGGTGCCCCACTGGTCGCGGGCGGCCGCGATGGTCTGTACGTCGCCCAGGTCCCCGGCGGAGGCCAGTCCGGCGTAGCCGACCAGGCGGCCGGTGTCCCCCGCGGCGGAGCCGGTGTCGGCGGGGATCTCGGCGACGACGTAGTGCCGGGTGGCCCGCGGGCCGCGCGCGTGGGCGAGCTCCGACCAGAACATGCCCGCGGACCAGGCGTCCTCGGGGAACAGCTCGTGCTCCAGTTCCAGCACGGGCTCGATGTCCCACCAGCGCATGGGGCGCAGTCGGGCGGTCACTGCGGGGTGACCACCTTGTAGTTCTTGGGCACCTGCGCGTCGGGCCGGCGCAGGTACAGCGGCTGCGGGGGCACGCCCTCGCTGTTCTCGAAGGGCATCCCGGTCGCCAGCCGCCGCGCCGCCAGGGCCGCGAGGGCGCCGGCCGACTGGTGCTCGGGCGCCCGCGCGTCCGTGAAGACCTCCGGGTACAGCAGCGCGCCCTGTCCCACCGCCGGCACTCCGGCGACCTGCTCGGCGATGTCGGCCGGGCGGTCCACGGCGGGCTCGCCCACCCGGGTGTACGGGTCCTCGTAGCGGGCCCAGTAGACCTCTTTGCGCCGTGCGTCGGTGGCGACGACGAACGGGCCCTCGATCCCGGCGGCGCCCGCGGCGTACGCGAGTCCGTCGAGGGTGCACAGGCCGTGCACGGGGATGCCGAGCACGGCGGCGAAGGTGGAGGCGGTGACGAGGCCGACGCGCAGTCCCGTGTAGGGGCCCGGGCCGACGCCGACGACGATGCCGGTGAGGGCGTCGAGGGTGACCCCGGCCTCGGCGAGGACCTTGTCGACGGAGGGCAGCAGGAGCTCCCCGTGACGGCGGGCGTCGACCTGGTTCGACTCGGCGAGGACGGTCTCGCCGTCGTGCAGGGCGACGGTGACGGCGGGCGTGGCGGTATCTACTGCGAGCAAGAGCACGCGAACAGCCTACGACTCCGGGGGCCGGGGCCCTCGCGGCCGGTCGCGGGGCACCCCGGCTGCTACCTTCGACCCAGGTGTCGAGACCCACACATCGACTCGGATGGGGACCCGGGCGCCGGTTCGGGTGTCGAAAGCGCGGAGAGGTGGAGCAAGGTGGCACGCAGCAGCTCGGGAATCGTGGCCGGGCTCACGATCGCGGCACTCGCCGCCGTCGGCTTCCTCGGCTACCAGGCCTCCGCGACCGCACCCGCGCGTCCCGCGAAGGCGGCCCCGCCGAGCCCGGCCCCCGCTCCCAACCGTCCCGCGCCCGTGCCGAACCAGGGCAAGGCGGTGGCCCTGCCCGCCGAGTCCGGCACGGGGGCGCGCGTCGTGTACTCGGTGGGGCTGAAGCGGGTGTGGCTGGTGGGCGAGGCCGGGCAGGAGCCGAGGTCGTTCCCGGTCATGCCGAGCACGGCCCACCCGAAGCCGGGCACCTACCTGGTGAACTCCCGCTCGAACTCCGTGACGGGCTCGGACGGGGTGCCGATCGAGCACGTCGTACGGTTCGCCACCGCGGACGGCGTGGTGGTCGGCTTCAGCGCCCGGGTCGACGGACAGCTGCCGGAGCCCGACCCGGCGAAGAAGACCGGCGGCATCCGCATGACGCGGGCCGACGGCGATGCGATGTGGGCCTTCGCGACGATCAACTCGAAGGTCGTCGTCGTTCCCTGAGCCCCGTCGCTCCCCCGCAGCCCCGGCGCTCCCCCGCCGGGCGGCGTGCCCCGGCCGTCGGGCCACGGGCGCGGTTCACCCGTACGGAGGACAGCCCTAGGCCGCTTCGGACTCCGGGGCGGCCTGCTCGCGTACACCCTCCCCGGCGCTCTCGTCCGGACGCCGCGGTACGCGGTCCCGCGCGGGAGGCGTCGAGACGGCAGTGGCGGCCGCGCCCGCGGCGAGCAGCGCCCCCATGGGCACGGTGGACGGGCGGGGGTCGCGCGGTACTCCGGCTGCTGCCGACATGACTGCCTCCTGGCCCGGGCCGGCCGTAACTTAGGTACGCCTAACCAGCCCTCCGTACCATGTCACCACGCGGGCCCGCGTCGGCGCAATATGTTGCCGACGAGTTGTCGGGAAGTTGCCCTGCAGGGACCTCCGCCTACCGGGCGGAGGCGGCGGTGAGGGCCGCCAGCGCGCCCGCACCGGCCCAGCGCGCGCCGATGCCCCGCACCGAGACCTCGCGCACGTCGTCGAGGACCTCCTCGTGGCCGACCGCGCGGGCGATCACCACGTGCAGCCGGTCGTCGGAGAGCTCCTCCACCTTGCCGTCGCCCCACTCCACGACGACGACGGACTCGGGCAGCGAGACGTCGAGGTCCAGGTCCTCCATCTCCTCCAGCCCGCCGCCGAGGCGGTACGCATCCACGTGGACCAGCGCCGGTCCACCGACCAGCGACGGGTGCACGCGCGCGATCACGAAGGTCGGGGAGGTCACCGCTCCCCGTACGCCCAGGCCCTCGCCGAGACCCCGGGTCAGGGTGGTCTTGCCCGCGCCCAGTTCCCCGGTGAGCAGCACGAGGTCGCCGGGGCGCAGCAGGCCGGCGATGCTGCGGCCCAGGTCCTGCATGGCCTCGGGCGAGTCGACGGTGATGCGTGCCTGCGCGGCGGGGGCCTCAGCCGCCTGCCTGTGCGGCGCTTCCCGGGGGGCTTGCAGCGGTGCTTCCAGCGGTACTTCTTCCATGCCCGACAACGTTAGTCGCTGCGGGCACCGCACCGGTGCGCGCGAGCAGGTCGACGAGCAGCTCGGTCACCGTGTCGGGGCATTCCAGCATCATCAGGTGGCCGGCGGACTCCAGCACCACCAGCTCGGCGGCGGGCAGGGCGTCCTTGATGATCTGGCTGTGGGCGGCCGGGGTGACCATGTCGCGCGCCCCGGCGATGATCGTGACGGGGATGTCCGCGAACCGCTGGAGTGCGGCGGTCTTGTCGTGGGTCTGGAACGCCGGGTAGAACTCGGCGACCACGTCGATGGGGGTGGCCTCGATCAGCCGCTCCGCGAAGCGCGCGACGCCGGGGTCCACGTCCCGCGGGACGCCGAACGAGTACAGCTTGATCATGCCGGCGAAGAGGTCGGCGGCGGCCCGGCGCCCCTTCTCCACCAGCTCGACCTGCGAGCCCAGCGCCTTCAGGACGGGCGGCAGGAGGCGGCGGACGGCTCCCATGCCCACCGCGGGCAGGCCGTAGGTCACCTGGTCGAGCCCGCCGCTGGAGGTGCCGACGAGCGCCACGCCGACGACCCGGTCGCGGATGAGCTCCGGGTACTGTTCGGCGAGCGCCATGATGGTCATACCACCCATCGAATGGCCGACCAGGATCACCGGGCCCTCGGGGGCGGCGGCCTCGATGACGGTCTTCAGGTCGCTGCCGAGCTGGTCGATGGTCACCCGTACGCCGTCGGCCTGGGCGAACCCGCGCGCGCTGCGGCCGTGGCTGCGCTGGTCCCAGTACACGGTGCGGACCAGGCCGCGCAGGGCGGCGCGCTGGAAGTGCCAGGAGTCCTGGGCGAGGCAGTAGCCGTGGCAGAAGACGAGGGTCGCGGGGGCCGGGGCCTTGCGGCGCAGCCGGGCCCGCTTCTTGGGCTCCACGGGGGGCTCGTCGACCTCGTAGTACAGCTCGGTGCCGTCCTCGGCCCAGCAGGCTCCGGCGGTTCCCCGCAGCGATCCGTAGTCCTCGGTGGCGTCGAGCGCGACGCGCGCCTTGCGGCGCATGCCGCGCCCGACGGTGATCCGCTCGACCGCTACACCGGCCGCCGCGCCTGCGGCTATCACGCCGATCGCGGCGCCGGCCCAGCCGGCCCTGCGCCAGTTCTCGCTCACGCCGTCCTCACTCAGCCGTTGCGGTAGACCCGAGGTACGCGACCCCCGATACGGGTGACGATCTCATACGCAATCGTGTGTGCCGCTTGAGCCCAGTCCTCGGCGGTGGGTTCTCCCTGGTCGCCGCTGCCGAAGAGGACGGCCTCGTCGCCGACGCGGACCCGGTCGCCGCCGATGTCGACGACGAACTGGTCCATGGCGACGCGGCCCGCGACGCGGCGGACCTTTCCGCCGACGAGGACGGGGCCGCGGTCCGAGGCGTGCCGCGGTATGCCGTCGGCGTACCCGGCCGGGATCAGGGCGAGGTTCGTCTCGGCGTCGGTGACGTAGTGGTGGCCGTAGCTGACGCCGTGGCCGGCGGGCACGGTCTTGACCAGCGCCACCGAGGCCTTGAGGGTCATGGCCGGGCGCAGGCCGAGCTCGGCGGAGGTGCCCAGCTCGGGGGCGGGCGACACCCCGTAGACGGCGAGGCCGCAGCGGACGAGGTCGAAGTGGCTCTCCGGCAGCGTCAGCGTGGCGGGCGAGTTGGCGATGTGCCGCACCTCGGGCTCGACGCCCTCCTTCTCGGCGTACGCGAGCATGTCGCGGAAGGCCGCCAGCTGGAGGGGGATGGAAGGGTGGCCGGGCTCGTCGGCGCAGGCGAAGTGGGACCAGACGCCGGTGACCCGGACGGTGCCCTCGGCCTGCGCGGCAACCGCTTCGCCGACGAGTTCGGCCCAGTCGGCGGGCTGGCAGCCGTTGCGTCCCAGGCCGGTGTCGGCCTTGAGCTGGATCCGGGCCGGGCGGCCTGCGGCGCGGGCGGCGCGGCGGACCTCTTCGAGGGCCCACAGGCCGCTGACCGACACGTCGATGTCGGCCTCGACGGCCTCCTGCCAGGGACCGCCGGGGGTCCAGAGCCAGCACATGATCCGGCTGCCGATCCCGGCGGCGCGCAGCGCGAGGGCCTCTTCGGGGGTGGCGGTGCCGAGCCAGGTGGCACCGGCGTCCAGGGCTGCGCGGGCGCAGCGCAGAGCCCCGTGGCCGTAGGCGTCCGCCTTGACGACGGCCATCAACTCGGCCCGGGGTGCCCGCTCGCGCAGTGCGCGCACGTTCCGCCGTACGGCATCAAGATCGATCTCGGCGTACACGCGCGTCGGTGTCTCGTTCATCGCCCCCAGTCTCTCAGAGCCCTGCGCCGGCCGACTTCCCGACGCCGCCGCTTGGCCCCGGGCCGGGGCCAAGCGGCGTACGGCAGCCGTACGCAGGGCGGGTGTCCGCGCAGGGCGGTGCCGGCGGGCGTGTCAGGGCGCGGGGCGGCGGGCGGGTCAGGGCGTGCGGATGCTGCGCCAGGCCGAGGGGAGGGCCTCCGCCACCTGGTGGGCCTCCACCGGGGCCCCGGTGGAGGCCCTGCGGCCGGCCAGGCCGTGCAGGTACGCCGCCACCGCACCGGCGTCGGGCCCCGACAGGCCGGCGGCGAGCAGTGAACCGCCGAGCCCCGACAGCACGTCCCCGCTCCCGGCGGTGGCCAGCCAGGGCGTCCCCGTGGGATTGACCCGCACGGCGGTAGCGGAGCCGCGCGAGCCGCCGGAGCCGGCGTCCGGGCCGGCCGCGGCGCCCGCCACCAGCGTGGTCGAGCCCTTCAGCAGCACCGTCGCGCCGTACCGCTCGGCCAGTTGGCGCACCGCGGCCAGCCGCCCCGACTCCACCGACTCCCGTGCCACGCCGAGCAGGGCCGCCGCCTCCCCCGCGTGGGGAGTCAGCAGGGTCGCGGCCGGCCGGGCGCGCAGCACCGCGGGGTCGAGCCCGCGCAGCCCGTCCGCGTCCACCAGCACCGGGACGTCCGCGGAGCCCAGGATGTCGGCGACCTCCGCGGCCCGGCCCTCCCCCAGCCCCGGCCCGGCCACCCAGGCCTGCACCCGGCCCTTTCCGATCAGCGTCTCCGGATACCGGGCGAGCACCGCGTCGGCCGCCGGGCCCACGTAGCGCACGGCGCCCGCACCGCCGCGCAGGGCCCCCGCCACGGCCAGCACCGCGGCGCCCGGGTACTGCACGGAGCCGGCGAGGATCCCGACCACGCCCCGGCGGTACTTGTCGCTCGACGCGGTCGGCTCCGGCAGCAGCCGCGCCACATCGGCGTGCTGGAGCGCCTCCACCTCCGGCGCGCCGAGCGACAGGCCGATGTCCACCAGCCGCACCGCGCCCGCGCGCGAGGCACCCGGGTCGATGAGCAGGCCCGGCTTGTACGCCCCGAAGGTCACCGTGACATCGGCCCGTACGGCCGCCCCGGCCACCTCCCCGGTGTCGGCGTCGACCCCGCTCGGCAGGTCCACGGCGACCACCACCGCGCCCTCGGGGATCCGTTCCACCAGGGCGGCTGCGGCCGGCCGCAGCCCGCCGCGGCCGCCGATGCCGACCAGCCCGTCCAGGACGAGGTCCGCCCGGGCGGGCACGGCCTCGTCCACGCGGCCCCCGGCGGCCAGCAGGGCGGTCAGCCCGCCCGGGTGCACCCGGGCGGGATCCATCGGCACCGCCGTCACCCGGGCGCCGCGCCGGGCCAGCCGCGCGCCGGCGTACAGGGCGTCGCCGCCGTTGTCCCCCGGCCCGACGAGCAGCACGACGCGCGAGCCGTAGACCCTGCGCACCAGCCCCGCACAGACGGCGGCCAGTCCGGCCGCCGCCCGCTGCATCAGGGCGCCCTCGGGCAGCCGGGCCATCAACTCCCGTTCGGCGGACCGTACGGTCTGCACGCTGTAAGCAGTACGCATGGCACCAGCCTGCCCGAAAGCCGGCCCGGAACCGGCCTATCCCTCGGCGATCACCACGGCGGACGCGACGCCCGCGTCGTGGCTGAGGGAGATGTGCCAGGACTTCACGCCCAGGGCCACCGCCCGCGCCTCGACGGTCCCCGACACCCGCAGACGCGGCTGCCCGGTCTCCTGCACGTACACCTCGGCGTCGGTCCACAGCAGGCCGGGCGGCGCGCCGAGGGCCTTGGCCAGGGCCTCCTTGGCCGCGAACCGGGCGGCGAGCGAGGCGATTCCGCGCCGCTCGCCGCTCGGCAGCAGCAACTCGGTGTCGAGGAAGAGCCGTTGTGCCATGTTCGGCGTCCGCTCCAGCGCCTCGCCGAACCGCTCGATCTCGGCAACGTCAATCCCCACACCGATAATCACAACGCCAAGCCCCTACTCCACGGTTACGGACTTTGCGAGGTTACGCGGTTGGTCCACCTCGTTGCCCCGCGCGGTCGCCAGCTCGCACGCGAAGACCTGCAGCGGCACCGTCGCCACCAGCGGCTGGAGCAGCGTCGGCGTCGCCGGGATCCGGATCAGGTGGTCGGCGTACGGGACCACCGCCTGGTCGCCCTCCTCCGCGATGACGATGGTCCGGGCCCCGCGGGCCCGGATCTCCTGGATGTTCGAGACGATCTTGTCGTGCAGGACGGAGCGTCCGCGCGGCGACGGCACGACCACCACCACCGGCAGGTCCTTCTCGATCAGCGCGATCGGCCCGTGCTTGAGCTCGCCCGCCGCGAAGCCCTCGGCGTGCATGTACGCGAGCTCCTTGAGCTTGAGCGCACCCTCCAGCGCCACCGGGTAGCCGACGTGCCGCCCCAGGAACAGCACCGTGTCCTTGTCCGCGAGGGAGCGCGCCAGCTCCCGCACCGGCTCCATGGTCTCCAGTACGGTGTCCACGGCCGCGGCGATGTCCGACAGCTCCCGGATCACCGCCTGGATCTCGTCGCCCCACTTGGTGCCCCGGACCTGCCCGAGGTACAGCGCGACCAGATAGCAGGCCACCAGCTGGGTCAGGAAGGCCTTGGTGGAGGCGACGGCGACCTCCGGACCGGCGTGCGTGTAGAGCACCGCGTCCGATTCCCGCGGGATCGTCGAGCCGTTCGTATTGCAGATGGCCAGCACCCGGGCGCCCTGTTCGCGCGCATGACGCAGCGCCATCAGGGTGTCCATGGTCTCGCCGGACTGCGAGATCGCGACCACCAGCGTCCGCTGGTCCAGGATCGGGTCGCGGTAGCGGAACTCGCTCGCCAGCTCCGTCTCGCACGGGATGCGGGTCCAGTGCTCGATGGCCAGCTTCGCGATCATGCCCGCGTGGTACGCCGTACCGCACGCCACGATCACGACCTTGTCGATCTCCCTGAGCACCGAGGCGGGGATGCGCACCTCGTCCAGGGTCAGCGAGCCGCTCGCGTCGATCCTGCCCAGGAGGGTGTCGGCGACAGCCTTCGGCTGCTCGGCGATCTCCTTGAGCATGAAGTAGTCATAACCCCCCTTCTCGGCCGCCGAGGCGTCCCAGTCCACGTGGTACGCGCGCACCGAGGCGGGCGCACCGTTGAAGTCGGTCACCGAGACCCCGTCACGGCGGAGCTCGACGACCTGGTCCTGCCCCAGCTCGATCGCGGACCGGGTGTGGGCGATGAACGCGGCCACGTCCGAGGCGAGGAAGTTCTCACCCTCCCCAACGCCGACCACCAGCGGCGAGTTCCGGCGCGCCCCGACGACCACGTCCGGCTCGTCGGCGTGCACCGCGACCAGCGTGAACGCCCCTTCCAGGCGCCGGCACACCCGGCGCATGGCCTCCGTGAGCCCCCCGGCGGCGGCGAACTGCTCCGCCAGCAGGTGCGCCACGACCTCGGTGTCCGTCTCGGACTCCAGCCGGTGGCCCCGCTCTGCCAGTTCGGCGCGCAGCCCGGCGAAGTTCTCGATGATGCCGTTGTGCACCACGGCGACCCGGCCCGCGTTGTCGAGGTGCGGGTGGGCGTTGACATCGGTGGGCCCGCCGTGGGTCGCCCAGCGGGTGTGCCCAAGTCCCGTGGAACCCACCGGAAGCGGGTTCCCGACCAGTGCTTTCTCCAGGTTGACCAGTTTTCCGGCCTTCTTGGTGGAGGTGAGCGCCCCGTCGGCGACGACGGCGACCCCGGCCGAGTCGTAGCCGCGGTACTCCAGCCGCTTGAGTCCGGCGATGACCACATCGAGCGCCGACTGCGCTCCCACGTAACCCACAATTCCGCACATAGGGCGCAGCGTACGCCGATGTCGGCTCCCTGCCCCGTACCTGAACAAGACGAAAACCCCGCCCCGGCGAAAGCGCCGGAGCGGGGTTGAGGACTGTTCGACGTCCCCGGCGGGACGGTCAGCCGAGCTTCTTGACCTGGGCGTCGACGATCGCCTTCGGCTGCTCGGCCGCACCCTTCAGGCTGATGGCGGAGAAGGTCGCGAGGGTGTTGCCCTTGCGGACGACGACGAGCTGCGTCGTGAACTTGGCGCCGTCCGCGTCGCCCTCCACGGTGTAGGCGAGGGCCGCGTCGCCCGCGGTGACCGGGGTCCCGGCGGCAACCTTGCCGACCTTGCCCGCCTCACCGTCCTGGGTGACCGCGTAGCCGCCCGCGCAGGCCGTGCCGGCGGTCTTGAGGGCAGCGAAGGCCTCCTCGGCGCCCTTGCCCTCGTAGGAGGCGAGGGTGACCGCGGTCGCGGTCGAGCCGAGGGCGTCCATGCCGGCCTTCAGCTTCTCCTCCATGCTGGCGCCCTCGGACGGAGCCTTGGGCGTGGCGACGGCCTTGGTCCGCGCGACACCCGTGGACGTGCCGACCGGGGTGACGGACTGGGCCTTGACCAGGGGCAGGCACTCGGGCTTGTCGCTGGTGGCGGTGGCACCCGCGGTGGCCTCGGCGGGCGTGACCGGCTTGAACTGGTGGTCGGGCAGATCGGCCTGGGCCACGATCTGGCCCGCCAGCTCGGCGTCCGTCTTGCCCTTCGCGGCCGGCGCGGGCGCCGAGGCCGCGGCGGACGAGCCGTCGGCCTTGGGCTCGGACTTCTCGGCGCCGCAGGCGGTGCCCAGCAGCGCCAGGGACACCGCGGAGGCGGTCAGGACGGTACGGCGGACAAGGGTGCTGCGCACGAGAGATCTCCCCCAGAACAAAGACAATGCGATGATCAGCAAATCTACGGGTGAATCCGATCACCACCCCGCCGTTCACCGCGCGTCACCGGAGATCGTGACCCCAGTGAGATCAAATCCGCGGGATCCGGTCGGAAAGGCGCACGGTTCCCCGCCCGCACGTGACCGACCACACCACCCACAACCGGCCCCGAGCCACGACAATGGCCTTGTGATCACTTCGCCGCCACGAAGCACGCCGGACAGCGCAACGGAGCGCACCGGACGACCCCACCGCCGGGCCGAGACCACCCCCTACGTCGATCTCACCCGCGACGAGTGGAGCGCCCTGCGCGAGCGGACCCCGCTGCCGCTCACCGCCGAGGAGGTCGAACAGCTGCGCGGACTCGGCGACGTCATCGACCTCGACGAAGTCCGGGGCGTCTACCTGCCCCTGTCGCGGCTCCTCAACCTGTACGTGGGAGCCACCAGCAATCTCCGCGGCACCCTGAACACCTTCCTCGGCGACGCCGGCAACGGCCACGGCGCCCAGCAGGGCACCCCCTTCGTCATAGGGGTCGCCGGCTCGGTCGCCGTCGGCAAGTCCACCGTGGCCCGCCTGCTCCAGGCGCTCCTGGCCCGCTGGCCCGAGCACCCCCGCGTCGAGCGGGTCACCACCGACGGCTTCCTCTACCCCATGAAGGAGCTCCAGCGGCGCGGCCTGACCTCCCGCAAGGGCTTCCCGGAGTCCTACGACCGCCGCGCGCTGACGCGCTTCGTCGCGGACATCAAGGCCGGCAAGGACGAGGTCACGGCCCCGGTCTACTCCCACCTGATCTACGACATCGTCCCCGGCGAGCAGCTCGTCGTACGCCGCCCCGACATCCTGATCGTCGAGGGGCTGAACGTCCTGCAGCCGGCGCTGCCCGGCAAGGACGGCCGCACCCGGGTCGGCCTCGCCGACTACTTCGACTTCAGCGTGTACGTGGACGCCCGCCCCGAGGACATCGAGCGCTGGTACCTCAACCGGTTCCGGAAGCTGCGCGCGACCGCGTTCCAGGACCCTTCCTCGTACTTCCGCAAGTACACGCAGGTCTCCGAGGAGGAGGCGCTGGAGTACGCGCAGACGATGTGGCGCACGATCAACCGGCCGAACCTGCTGGAGAACGTGGCCCCCACCCGCGGCCGGGCCACCCTCGTCGTCCGCAAGGGCCCGGACCACAAGGTGCAGAAGCTGAGCCTGCGCAAGCTCTGACCGTAGGGTGCGGCCATGCTGCATCTGAGGATCATCACCCCGTCCGACCGGACAGCCGCCGTGGTCGAGGTCATCGAGAACACCGTCGGCACCACCCACCTGGCGGTGCTTCCCGGCGCTGCGCGCCTCCCGCCGGGGGACATCGTCCTGTGCGACGTCGCACGGGAGGCGGGCGACGAGCTCCTGCGCGGGCTGCGGGCCCTCGGCATCGACAAGGACGGCTCGATCGCGGTCGAGAACATCGACCTGTCGCTGTCGAAGCGGGCCGAGGACGCCGAGGAGGAGGCCCCGGGCGAGGGGGCCGACGCCGTCCTGTGGGAGCAGCTGAGCGAGGCCACCCACGAGGAGTCGACCCTCACCGTCACCTATGCCGCGTTCATGGTCCTCGCGACGATGATCGCGGCCTGCGGTGTCGTCCTGGACAACGCCATCCTGATCGTGGGAGCGATGGCGGTCGGCCCCGAGTTCGGGCCGCTCGCCGGCGTGAGCACCGCCCTGGTCCAGCGGGCACCGAAGTTGGCCGCCCGGTCCCTGTTCGCCCTGCTGGTCGGCTTCGCCGTGGCCATCGCCGCCACCACCGTCTTCAGCCTCTGCATGGATGCCCTTGGTCTGTTCCACCAGGACATGCTGGACAACCCGCGCCCGAACACCAGCTTCATCTGGAAGCCGGACCCGTTCTCCTTCGTGGTGGCGCTGCTCGCGGGTGTGGCCGGGACGCTGTCCCTGACCTCCGCCAAGTCCGGGGCGCTGGTGGGCGTGGCGATCTCCGTGACCACCGTCCCGGCCGGCGCCAATGCCGCGGTGGCCCTCAGCTACGGGGAGATGGGCCAGATGTGGGGCTCGGCGGAGCAGCTCCTGGTGAACCTGGGCGGGATCATGCTGGCGGGCGTGCTGACCCTGTACGGCCAGAAGCTCCTGTGGCACACCCAGCGCGACCGCTGGCGCCGCGCCGGGAAGGCCTGAGCCGCGCCGGCCCGCCCCGCATGGACCTGACGCACCGGACGAACCCGAGGGGTGCATACGCCGACGGCCCCGCCCCCGGACATCCGGGGAGCGGGGCCGCGGCGGATCAGCCGGACCCGGTCAGCCGAGTGCCGACTTCACCACGTCCGCGAGCCGGCCCGCCACCGCGCGGGCCTGCTCGATGTCGGCGGCCTCCACCATCACCCGTACGAGCGGCTCCGTACCCGACGGACGGAGCAGCACCCGGCCGGTGCCGCCCAGCTCGCGCTGGGCGTCGGCGACCGCGGCGGCCAGCTCGGCCGAGGTGGCGACGCGGGACTTGTCCACGTCGGGCACGTTGACCAGGACCTGCGGCAGCCGCTGCATGACGCCCGCCAGCTCCGCCAGCGACCTGCCGGTGGCGGCCACCCGGGCCGCCAGCATCAGGCCGGTCAGCGTGCCGTCACCGGTGGTGGCGTGGTCGAGGATGATCACGTGGCCGGACTGCTCGCCGCCCAGCGCGAAACCGTGCTCCTTCATCGCCTCCAGGACGTACCGGTCGCCGACCCCGGTCTGCACGACCTGGATGCCCTCGCCCTCCATGGCCAGCTTGAAGCCCAGGTTGGACATGACGGTGCCGACGACCGTGTCGCCGCGCAGCTGACCGGCCTCGCGCATGGCGAGCGCCAGCACCGCGAGGATCTGGTCGCCGTCGACCTCGGCGCCGGAGGCGTCCACCGCGAGGCAGCGGTCCGCGTCGCCGTCGTGCGCGATGCCGAGGTCGGCCCCGTGCTCGACGACGGCCTGCTTGAGCAGGCCCAGGTGGGTGGAGCCGCAGCCGTCGTTGATGTTCAGGCCGTCGGGCTCGGCACCGATGGTGACGACCTCGGCGCCCGCGCGGGTGAAGGCCTCGGGAGAGACCCGGGCCGCAGCGCCGTGCGCCTCGTCCAGGACGATCTTCAGCCCGTCCAGGCGGTTGGGGAGGACCCCGATGAGGTGGGCGACGTACTTGTCGAAGCCCTGGTCGTAGTCGGAGACCCGGCCCACGCCGGCGCCGGTGGGCCGGTTCCAGGGCGCGCCCGTGCGGTGCTCCTCGTAGACGGCCTCGATGCGGTCCTCCAGCTCGTCGGCGAGCTTGTGGCCGCCGCGGGCGAAGAACTTGATGCCGTTGTCGGGCATCGCGTTGTGGCTGGCGGAGAGCATCACGCCGAGGTCGGCACCCAGCGCACCGGTGAGATACGCCACCGCCGGGGTGGGCAGCACACCGACGCGCAGGACGTCCACGCCCGCGCTCGCGAGGCCCGCGACGACCGCGGCCTCCAGGAACTCGCCGGAGGCCCGGGGGTCGCGGCCGACCACCGCGGTCGCCCGGTGCCCCGCGAAGGTGCCCGCTTCGGCCAGTACGTGGGCAGCCGCGACGGACAGACCGAGCGCGAGCTCAGCCGTCAGATCCGCATTGGCGACGCCGCGTACACCGTCCGTCCCGAAGAGTTGTCCCACTGTTGTCCTCCCGAGTTCACGCTTCGCTTGAGACCGCTTGTGACAGGTATTTGCCGCTTGTGGCGGTAAACGAACCGCCCCGGCAGCACGGAGAGTGCTGCCGGGGCGGTTGGTGCAGAACAGCAGGCGCAGATTAACGCTTGCTGTACTGCGGAGCCTTACGGGCCTTCTTGAGACCGGCCTTCTTGCGCTCGACCGCACGGTCGTCGCGGGAGAGGAAGCCGGCCTTCTTCAGCGCCGGGCGGTTGTTGTCCACGTCCGCCTCGTTCAGCGCACGGGCCACGCCGAGGCGCAGGGCGCCGGCCTGGCCGGAGACGCCGCCACCCGCGATGCGGGCGATGATGTCGTAGCGACCGTCGAGCTCAAGCAGCTTGAACGGCTCGTTGACTTCCTGCTGGTGCACCTTGTTGGGGAAGTAGTCCTCAAGGGTGCGACCGTTGATCTTCCACTTGCCGGTGCCCGGAACGATCCGGACGCGGGCGATGGCGTTCTTGCGACGGCCCAGGCCGGCGGCCGGCTGCGGGTCGCCGAAGCGGCCGGCAAGGGACTCGGAGGTGTAGTCGCCCTCGACGACGGCCTCGGACTCGGTGGTGTACTCCTCGACGCCCTCGAACTCTTCGACGGGGGTCTCGGCGGTGGTCTCGGCCACGATGCTCCTCAGAATTTTCTACGTCTTAGGGGGTGGCCGGAACTACTGCGCGACCTGGGTGATCTCGAACGGCACCGGCTGCTGGGCAGCGTGCGGGTGCTGGTCGCCCGAGTAGACCTTCAGCTTCGAGAGCATCTGCCGGCCCAGGGTGTTCTTGGGGAGCATGCCCTTGACGGCCTTCTCGACGGCCTTCTCCGGGTTGTTCGCCAGGAGGTCGTCGTAACGCACGGAACGCAGACCACCCGGGAAGCCGGAGTGGCGGTACGCCATCTTCTGGGACGCCTTGTTGCCGGACAGGTGCACCTTGTCGGCGTTGATGATGACGACGAAGTCGCCCATGTCCATGTGGGGGGCGTAAGTCGGCTTGTGCTTACCCCGCAGGAGGGCAGCGGCCTGGGTCGCCAGACGGCCGAGGACAACGTCCTGGGCGTCGATGACGAGCCACTGGCGCGAGATGTCGCCGGGCTTGGGGCTGTACGTACGCACGCGTATGCCTTCGCTTCTTCAGTGGTGGTATCCCAGGGGCGCAAGCCCCGCGGGAAGGTCCTGACAGGTCACCACGGACGATCACGACAGCCCTCGTCCACATCGGGGACGCAACCCGTGTGAACCGCTGGTCATCGGCCCGGTGGACCGGCGTAAGGCCCTCACGTGAGAATGAGCAAGCCACTACGCATAACAAACCAGCAGGATACCCAAGCGGACCCGTACGGGTCAAAACGCGGTCCGCGATGCCGATTCTGCTGGCGTCGCGGCGCACTCCGGTTCGGTCCTGGGTGGGGACCCCGCAGTTGTTACGGGTCCCAGAGTAACCCGACTGGAGCGCAGTGCACGACGCGCCAGCAGGATCGCGAGCCCGCACAGGGTGGCGCAGTCCTTGAAGGCGCGCCGCTTGTGGGCCAGCTCCGAGGGCCACGGGACCAGTGCCACCTGGGGCGTCAGGGCCAGCCAGAACCAGGGCGAGCGGGGCATCGAGCCCGGCCGCACCGCGGAGCACAGCAGCAGCGGGAGCACCACCAGCAGGTAGTGGTCGAAGGACGGCCGCGACACCAGGAATGCGGCGAGCATCACCATGCAGGCCGTCTCCGCCAGCCGCAGCTCCCCGCCGTCCGCGTCACCGGGGCCGTCCGTACGCAGCCACCGCCGCCATGCCGCGACCAGCCCGCCCAGCGCCCCCGCCAGTGCCAGTGCCACCGCCACCGGCTGCGGGACCCCCAGCCGCGGCAGCACCGCGATCGGCGAGGCGTCCCAGGGCAGCGCGTACGCGTCCTGGCCCTGGAGCAAGAACGGCAGCGTCTTCGTGAAGAACAGCGTCGGGCTGGGCATCATCAGCGCCCCGAGCAGCGAGATCCCGAGCGGCACCAGCACGGCCACGGCCAACCCCCGCCACTGCCGGGCCAGCAGGAACACCAGCCCCACCGGCACCAGCATCGGCTTGCAGGCGATGGCCAGCCCCACGACCAGCCCGGCGGCCGTCCAGGACCGCCGGTGCGCGAGCAGCAGGGCCACGGGCAGCGCGGCGGCGGAGATGGCCGTCCAGTTCCCGATCAGCACCAGGTTCACGTACGGCTTGAAGGCCAGGGCCAGCAGCGCGAACCCGCCGACCGCGAAGCGGGAGCGCACCGGCACCGAGAACAGCCGCAGCGCCGCCCACCAGCCGAGCGCCAGCAGGGCGGACATCCCCAGCGGCAGCACCCAGCGCAGCACCGGCCGGGGCAGCAGCGCCTCGGGGACGGCCATGATCACGGCACTGGGGAGGTAGAGGAACCGCTTGTCCTCGTACGGGGACCCGCCGGCCAGCAGCGTGTCCGCGGCCTTGACGACGAAGGCGTTGTCCGAGCCCCAGTTCTCCCGCAGGCTGGTGGAGACCGCGATGCCGAGGACGACCGCGAGGGCCACGGCCACCCAGGACCGGGACGCCGGCCGCAGCAGCCACACGACCAGCCGGTGCCCCGCGGCGGGGCCCGCGGCCTCTTCCCACTTCCCGAGCCAGGTGCCAGGCCGCAGCCGCACAACGCCTCCCGATCGACCGCCGGGGAGCGGTATCCCCCCGGCGTTTCCGCTCGACCTTACGTTCGTCCCGCCTCAGCGCTTCCGCTCGACCCTGCGTTCGTCCCAGACAGGTTCCTGAGTCTCTCGTACAACACCGTCCGAACCGAAGACCAGGAAGCGGTCAAAAGTGCGCGCGAACCACCGGTCGTGCGTGACGCACAGCACAGTGCCTTCGTACGCCTCCAGGCCGTCCTGCAGCGCCTCCGCGGACTCCAGGTCCAGGTTGTCCGTCGGCTCGTCCAGCAGTAGGGCCGTGGTCCCCGCCAGCTCCAGGAGCAGGATCTGGAAGCGGGCCTGCTGGCCGCCCGAGAGCTTCTCGAACGGCTGGTCGCCCTGCCGCTCCAGCTCGTAGCGGCGCAGCACCGCCATCGCGGCGCCGCGGTCCTTCGCGCTCTCCGTCCACAGGATGTCGACGAGCGTGCGCCCGAACAGCTCCGGGTGGGCGTGCGTCTGCGCGAAGTGCCCGGGGACCACCCGAGCGCCCAGCTTCCACTCACCCGTATGCCGGACGTCCTCGCCGGCCAGCAGCCGCAGGAAGTGCGACTTGCCGGAGCCGTTCGAGCCGAGCACCGCGACCCGCTCCCCGTAGTAGACCTCCAGGGAGAACGGCTTCATCAGGCCCGTGAGCTCCAGGTTCTCCACCGTGAGGGCGCGCACGCCGGTACGGCCGCCCTTGAGCCGCATCCGGATGTCCTGCTCGCGCGGCGGCTCCGGCGGCGGGCCGGCCTCCTCGAACTTCTGGAAGCGGGTCTGCATCGCCCGGTAGCGCGAGGCCATGTCGGGGCTGCTCGCCGCCTGGTTGCGCAGCCGCAGCACCAGCGCCTTCAGGCGCGCGTGCTCCTCGTCCCAGCGCCTCTTGAGCTCCTCGAAGCGCGCGAAGCGCTCCTTGCGGGCGTCGTGGTAGGTGTCGAAGCCCGCGCCGTGGACCCATACGTCGGTGCCCATGGGGCTGGGCTCCAGACTGATGATCTTCTCGGCGGCACGGGACAGCAGCTCCCGGTCGTGCGAGACGAACAGCACCGTCTTGCGGGTGGCCTTCAGCTGCTCCTCCAGCCACCGCTTGCCCGGGACGTCCAGGTAGTTGTCCGGCTCGTCGAGCAGCAGCACCTCGTCGGGCCCGCGCAGCAGGGCCTCCAGCACCAGCCGCTTCTGCTCACCGCCCGACAGGGTGCGCACCTCGCGGAACTGGGCGGTGTCGTAGGGGATGGCCAGCGCGGCCGTCGTGCAGACGTCCCACAGGGTCTCCGCCTCGTAGCCCTGGACGTCGGCCCAGTCGCTGAGTGCCTGCGCGTACGCCATCTGGGCGGATTCGTCGTCCACCGTCATGATCAGGTGCTCGGCGTGGTCGACGGCCTTCGCGGCCGCCCGGATCCGCGGCTGCGCCACCGAGACGAGCAGGTCCCGTACGGTCGTCTCGTCCCGTACGGAGCCCACGAACTGGGACATCACCCCGAGGCCGCCGCTGACGGTGACCCCGCCGCCGTGCGGCTGGAGCTCACCGGAGATCAGCTTGAGCAGGGTGGTCTTGCCGGCACCGTTCGCCCCGACGAGGGCGACCACCGCGCCCTCCCCCACCCGGAAGGAGACGTCGGGAAGCAGCACCCGCCCGTCGGGAAGGTAGTACTCCAGGTGGCTGGCTTCGAGATGTCCCATGCCGGGCATTGTCCAGGCCCGGGACCGATCCGCCCAAACGGATTAGCCGCGGCCCGGGGGCGGGGTCAGCAGCAGCCCGCGCCGGGCAGGGTCCGCATGTTGCGGGCCACCCGGCTGCGCTCGGCCAGCAGCTCGTCCGCCGGGTAGCCGACCTCCTCCAGGGTGAGCCCGTGGGGCTTCACGACGTGCACGGAGGAGTCCCGTACGGCGGCCCTGAGGACCTTCCCGGGCCAGTCGGTGGGCCGGTGGCCGTCGCCGACGTGCAGCAGGGCGCCCACCAGCGAGCGGACCATGTTGTGGCAGAAGGCGTCGGCGCGGACGGTCGCGGTGACGATCCCGTCCTCGGCGCGCTCCCAGCTGAGCTGCTGAAGGGTGCGGATGGTGGTGGCGCCCTCGCGCTTGCGGCAGTACGCGGCGAAGTCGTGCTCGCCGAGCAGCGGGGCGGCGGCCTCGTTCATGGCGTCGACGTCCAGCGGCCACGGGTGCCAGAGCACGTGTCCGCGGCGCAGCGGGTCGACACCGCCCTGGTGGTCGCCGACCCGGTAGGCGTAGCGGCGCCAGATGGCGGAGAACCGGGCGTTGAAGCCCACGGGGGCCTCGGCGACCTTCCACACCCGTACGTCGTGCGGCAGCCGGCCCGCGAGACGGCGCAGCAGCTTGTCGTGGTGCTCGGCCCACACCTCCTCGGCCAGGTCGAACTGGGCGACCTGCCCGCGGGCGTGCACGCCCGCGTCGGTCCGCCCGGCCACGGTCAGCTCCACCGGCTCCGGCAGCCGCATCACGGTCTGCAGGGCCGACTCCAGCTCGCCCTGCACGGTCCGCAGTACGCGCTGCTTCGCCCAGCCGGAGAAGTCCTTGCCGTCGTACGACAGGTCCAGCCGCACCCGGACGTGCCCGGGCTCCACCTCGTCACTCACGTGACCGATCCTCTCAGACGCAACGAAACGCAGAACGGGCCCGCCCCGGAGGGGGCGGGCCCGTTCAGAGCCGACCGAACAAGCTCGATCCCAGAGCGGGATCAAGCCTCAGGGTCATCCCCGCCGACGCGGGGAAACGCCTCAGGCGTCCTTCGACTCCTCGGCCGGAGCCTCGGACTCGGCGGGAGCCTCGGCCTTGGCCTCGGCCTCCTTCACGGCGCGCTTCGTGGCGGCCTCGGCCTCACCGGTGGCCTGCTGGGCCACGGTCAGGGCCTCGACCAGCTCGATCACGGCCATCGGGGCGTTGTCGCCGCGACGGTTGCCGATCTTGGTGATGCGCGTGTAACCACCGGGGCGGTTCTCGTAGCGCGGGGCGATCTCGGTGAAGAGCGTGTGGACGATGCTCTTGTCCGTGATCGTCTGGAGAACCAGGCGACGGTTGTGGATGTCGCCCTTCTTCGCCTTGGTGATCAGACGCTCGGCGACCGGACGCAGGCGGCGGGCCTTGGCCTCGGTCGTCGTGATGCGGCCGTGCTCGAAGAGCGACTTCGCGAGGTTCGCGAGGAGGTGCTTCTCGTGCGCGGCGCTGCCGCCCAGACGGGCACCCTTTGCGGGACGCGGCATGGTGTTACTCCTTCATATCTGCACCGGCCGTGTCAGGTACCGGTGTCAGTTCCCCCGGGGCGGATGCCGCGGGAAAGATCTACGGGTGCTGCTTAGTACTGCTCGGTCTCGACGAAACCGGCGTCCGCGTCGTCGTCGGCGCCGAAGGCGTCGGCGGCGGCGGTCGGGTCGAATCCGGGCGGGCTGTCCTTGAGGGCCAGGCCCATGCCGGCCAGCTTCGCCTTGACCTCGTCGATCGACTTCGCACCGAAGTTGCGGATGTCGAGCAGGTCGGCCTCGGAGCGGGCGACGAGCTCACCCACGGAGTGGATGCCCTCGCGCTTGAGGCAGTTGTACGACCGAACGGTGAGCTCCAGCTCCTCGATCGGCAGGGCCAGGTCGGCGGCCAGGGCGGCGTCCGTCGGGGACGGGCCCATGTCGATGCCCTCGGCGTCGATGTTGAGCTCGCGGGCCAGACCGAACAGCTCGACCAGGGTCTTGCCGGCGGACGCCATGGCGTCACGCGGGCGCATGGCCTGCTTGGTCTCGACATCGACGATCAGCTTGTCGAAGTCGGTGCGCTGCTCGACTCGGGTCGCCTCGACCTTGTAGGTGACCTTGAGGACCGGGCTGTAGATGGAGTCGACCGGGATACGGCCGATCTCCTGGCCCAGCTGCTTGTTCTGGACGGCGGAGACGTAGCCGCGACCGCGCTCGACGGTCAGCTCCATCTCCAGCTTGCCCTTGCCGTTGAGCGTGGCGAGGACCAGGTCCGGGTTGTGCACCTCGACACCGGCCGGGGGCGCGATGTCGGCAGCGGTGACCAGGCCGGGACCCTGCTTGCGCAGGTACATCACGACCGGCTCGTCGTGCTCCGAGGAGACGACCAGCTGCTTGATGTTGAGGATGAGGTCGGTGACGTCCTCCTTGACGCCCGGCACGGTGGTGAACTCGTGCAGGACACCGTCGATGCGGATGCTGGTGACAGCGGCACCCGGGATCGAGGAGAGGAGCGTACGGCGCAGGGAGTTGCCGAGGGTGTAGCCGAAGCCCGGCTCCAGCGGCTCGATCACGAACCGCGAGCGGTACTCGTCGACGACCTCTTCGGTCAGCGAAGGACGCTGAGCGATAAGCATGTCTGTGTTCCTTCAGTCGTGGACGCCCACTATTTGACGCCCGACAGGTACTGCGGGTTACTGCAAGGGTACGGGCGGCACGGCCCCCGAAGAGGTCGTACCGCCCGGACACTCAAAGACGCACAGGCGTCGCTGCGTCAGACGCGGCGGCGCTTCGGCGGGCGGCAACCGTTGTGCGGGGTGGGGGTGACGTCCTGGATGGAGCCGACCTCCAGGCCGGTGGCCTGCAGGGAGCGGATCGCGGTCTCGCGGCCGGAGCCCGGACCCTTGACGAAGACGTCGACCTTGCGCATGCCGTGCTCCTGCGCGCGGCGGGCGGCCGACTCGGCGGCCATCTGCGCGGCGAAGGGGGTGGACTTGCGCGAGCCCTTGAAGCCGACGTGGCCGGCGGAGGCCCAGGAGATCACGTTGCCCGAGGGGTCCGTGATCGAGACGATCGTGTTGTTGAACGTGCTCTTGATGTGGGCGTGCCCGTGAGCGACGTTCTTCTTTTCCTTGCGGCGCACCTTCTTGGCAGCGCCCTGACGACCCTTGGGGGGCATCTAAATCTCCTACGGGAGGTGGTCGGTCCTACAGCGCAAGACCGCTGAACAGGACTACTTCTTGCCCGGCTTCTTCTTACCGGCGATCGCGCGACGCGGGCCCTTGCGGGTACGCGCGTTCGTGCTGGTGCGCTGACCGTGCACCGGCAGGCCACGACGGTGGCGGATGCCCTGGTAGCACTGGATCTCGATCTTGCGGCGAATGTCGCCCTGGATCTCGCGGCGGAGGTCACCCTCGGTACGGAGGTTGGCGTCCACGTACTCGCGGATCTTGACGAGGTCCTCTTCGGCCAGGTCACGAACGCGGGTGTTCGGGTTCACGCCGGTGGAGGCGAGGATCTCCTTGGACCGGGTGCGCCCGATACCGAAGACGTAGGTGAGTGCGATCTCCACGCGCTTTTCGCGCGGGATGTCAACACCGGAAACGCGTGCCACAAATGGCTCCTGTGTGTTCGGGGGTCTTCCGCAGAACCACTCCCGACCGCCGACCACCCTGTTGAGTGGTGGTACGTCCGGGTCCCCGGCCCCCGCCGGAGGTACCGCCGGCCCTCTGCAGGGCTGGGCGGGTTCTGCGTATGTACGTTCTTACGTCGCGCTGAAGAACTGCGGAGTGCAGGTCGGTCGGCGTGCGTCAGCCCTGGCGCTGCTTGTGGCGCAGGTTGTCGCAGATGACCATGACCCGGCCGTGACGGCGGATCACCTTGCACTTGTCGCAGATCTTCTTGACGCTCGGCTTGACCTTCATGTTGGTGAGGTTCTCCGGGTCAGTGCCACCACCCGCACCGGGACGGACGCCCAGGCAGGAGTGAGGACAAGATCTACTTGTATCGGTAGACGATCCGGCCACGCGTCAGGTCGTAGGGAGAGAGCTCCACCACAACCCGGTCATCGGGGAGGATGCGGATGTAGTGCATGCGCATCTTGCCACTGATGTGCGCGAGGACTTTGTGACCGTTCTGGAGTTCCACCTTGAACATCGCGTTCGGGAGGGACTCGATCACGGTGCCCTCGATCTCGATGGCACCTTGCTTCTTGGCCACGCTTCGCCTTTCGAATCGGCTACCTTGATCAGCTCACGGGCATGGGAATGCACGTAAGCCGACGAGTCAGTCTACGTCAGGGCACCCAGAAAGACGAATCCGGAAAGTTTGCCCATGAGTCTAGATCATTAACCGAGCGGGTCCGGGGCCGTGGTGGCCCCGGCCCCTCTCCCCCACGCCGCCCTCGCGGGCTCGGCGTCGGCGCGCCTCACATGCTTCGAGCGGCTGCGCCGGACTCCGTCCGCCGGCCACGGGGTACACGCGCCGGGCGTCGCCACGGTGACCGGCCCCGGATCAGCCCAGCGGGTCCGGGGCCGTGGTGACCCCGTACTCCGCGAGCTTCGCCTTGCCGCAGTCCGGGCTGGTGAGCACGATCGGGCCCGCCTCCGTCAGGGCGATGGAGTGCTCCCAGTGCGAGGACCAGGTGCCGTCGGTCGTGATGACCGTCCAGTCGTCCGCCAGGACCTCCGTCTGGGGGGTGCCCAGGGAGACCATCGGCTCGATCGCCAGACAGATGCCCGGGACCAGCTTGATCCCCTTGCCCCGCTTGCGCGAGACGTAGTTCAGCAGGTGGGGGTCCATGTGCATCTCGGACCCGATGCCGTGGCCGCCGTAGTCCTCGATGATCCCGTACTTGCCGGTCGCCGGCCGCGGCTGGCGGCGGATGTAGCCCTCGATCGCCTTGGAGATGTCCACCAGGCGGTTGCCGTTCTTCATCGCGGCGATCCCGGCCCACATGGACTCTTCCGTCACCCGGGACAGCTCGATCAGCTCCGGGGCGTGACCGGTGCCGACGAAGGCCGTGTACGCGGCGTCCCCGTGCCAGCCGTCCACGATCGCGCCGGCGTCGATCGAGATGATGTCGCCGTCCTTGAGGACGGTCTTGTCGTCCGGGATGCCGTGGACGACGACCTCGTTGACCGAGGTGCAGATGGTGGCGGGGAAGCCGCCGTAACCCAGGAAGTTCGACTTGGCACCGGCGTCGGCGATGACCTTGCGGGCCACCATGTCCAGATCCCGCGTCGTGGCGCCCGGTACGGCCGCCTCACGGGTCGCCGCGTGGATCGCGGCGACGACCAGCCCCGCCTCGCGCATCTTCGCGATCTGCTCGGGGGTCTTGATCTGGACCATGGCTTGTGCCTTCCACCTTCGGATTGAGTCGTCTCAACAGTACGGCCGCGGCGTCCTGGGGACACCGCGGCCGTACCTGCAGAACAGGGGTACTACTTCTTGAGGGCGTCCATCGCGCGCTGCGTGACGTCCGCGACCTCACCGAGGGCCGGGATGGTCACCAGCAGGCCCTGGGCCTTGTAGTAGTCGATGATCGGCTCGGTCTGCGTGTGGTAGACCTCCAGCCGGTTGCGGACCGTCGCCTCGGAGTCGTCGTCGCGCTGGTACAGCTCGCCGCCGCAGGTGTCGCAGACACCCGCCGCCTTCGGTGCCGCGTAGACGACGTGGAACACGTGCGAGGAGTCGTTCCGGCAGATCCGGCGGCCGGCGATGCGCTTGACCACCTCGTCCTCCTCGACCTCCAGGTCGAGGACGGCGTCCAGCTTCATGGCCGCGGACTGGAGCATCTCGTCCAGCGCCTCGGCCTGGGAGACGTTGCGCGGGAAGCCGTCGAGCAGGAAGCCGTTCACGGCGTCCGGCTGCTCCATGCGGTCCTTGGCCATACCGATCGTGATCTCGTCGGGAACGAGGTCACCGGCATCCATGTAGGCCTTCGCGCGCCGGCCCAGCTCCGTGTTCTGGCTGATGTTGGCACGGAACAGGTCGCCCGTGGAGATGTGCGGGATCGACAGGTTCTTCGCCAGGAACGCGGCCTGCGTTCCCTTGCCCGCACCGGGCGGTCCGACGAGGACGATTCGCATCAGCGGAGGAACCCTTCGTAATTACGCTGCTGGAGCTGGCTCTCGATCTGCTTCACGGTTTCCAGACCCACACCCACGATGATGAGGATGCTCGTCCCGCCGAACGGGAAGTTCTGGTTCGCTCCGAAGCCGGCCAACGCCATCGTCGGCACTAGAGCGATGAGACCCAGGTACAGCGACCCCGGCCAGGTGATCCGGTTGAGCACGTAGCTCAGGTACTCGGCGGTGGGTCGACCGGCGCGGATACCCGGGATGAACCCACCATACTTCTTCATGTTGTCTGCAACTTCCTCGGGGTTGAAAGAAATCGCCACGTAGAAGAACGCGAAGAAGACAATCAGGAGGAAGTAGGCAGCGATGTAGTACGGGTGGTCACCCTTGACGAAGTGCTTCTGGATCCAGGTGGCCCAACCGGCGGTGGATCCGCTGAACTGGACGATCAGTGCCGGGATGTAGAGCAGCGACGACGCGAAGATGACGGGAATCACACCCGCCTGGTTCACCTTGAGCGGGATGTAGGTCGAGGTACCGCCGTACGCACGGCGGCCGATCATGCGCTTCGCGTACTGGACCGGGATCCGGCGCTGCGCCTGCTCGACGAAGACGACCAGGGCGACCATCGCGAGACCGACGAGGATGACCACGCCGAACTCGACCCAGCCGTCGGCGATCTTGCCCTGGAGCTTGATCTGCCACAGGGCGCCCATGAAGCCGGCGGCGATCGAGATGAACATCAGGATCGACATGCCGTTGCCGATGCCGCGGTCGGTCACGAGCTCACCGAGCCACATGACGACGCAGGTACCGGCGGTCATGGTGACGACCATGACGATGGTGGTGAAGATCGACCGGTTCGGGACGATCTGGCTGGCGACCTGGCAGCCCTGGAACAGGGCACCAGTGCGGGCGGTGGCGACGAGGCCGGTGCCCTGCAGGATCGCGAGTGCGACCGTCAGATAGCGCGTGTACTGAGTGATCTTGGCCGTGCCGGACTGGCCCTCTTTTTTGAGGTTCTCCAGCTTCGGAATGACCACGGTCAGCAGCTGCAGGATGATGCTCGCCGTGATGTAGGGCATGATCCCGAGCGCGAAGATCGTGATCTGCAGCAGCGCACCGCCGCTGAACATGTTGACGAGACCGAAGAGGCTGTTGCTGCTCCCGGCCTGGTCGACACAGATCTGGACGTTCTTGTAGCTCACGCCGGGTACCGGGATGTGGGACCCGAGCCGGAACAGCACGATGATGCCGAGCGTGAAGAGCAGCTTCTTGCGCAGGTCGGGCGTCTTGAACGCCCGGGCGAACGCGGTGAGCACGGTGCCTCCTGCGACCCCCGCGCTACTGCGTCAGAGGTGACGGTCTGAGGGATCGACGAATACGTACAAGCAAAGGTGCAGGCCACCTTACCGGCGACTGCGCCCCCCGTGGAACGACCAACCGGGGATGCCCCATATGTGAGGCATCCCCGGTCGGGTTTTTACTCTCTATCTGTCACCTGGGTTCGTCTTAGACGAGCTCGGTGACGGTGCCGCCGGCAGCGGCGATCTTCTCCTTGGCGGAGCCGGAAACGGCGTCAACCGAAACCGTCAGCGCCACGGAGATCTCGCCCTGGCCGAGGACCTTGACGAGGCTGTTCTTGCGCACCGCGCCCTTGGCGACCAGGTCGGCCACCGTGACCTCTCCACCCTCGGGGTAGAGAGCCGCAAGCTTGTCCAGGTTGACGACCTGGAACTCGGTGCGGAACGGGTTCTTGAAGCCCTTGAGCTTCGGCAGGCGCATGTGGAGGGGCATCTGCCCACCCTCGAAGCGCTGCGGGATCTGGTAACGGGCCTTCTGGCCCTTCGTACCACGACCGGCCGTCTTACCCTTCGACGCCTCACCACGACCGACACGGGTCTTCGCGGTCTTGGCGCCGGGGGCGGGACGGAGGTTGTGGGCCTTCAGCGGGCTGTTCTCAGCCATGATTAGTCAACCTCCTCAACCGTCACGAGGTGGCGGACGGTGTGCACCATTCCGCGGAACTCGGGGCGGTCCTCCTTGACGACCACGTCGTTCAGGCGCTTGAGCCCGAGCGAACGCAGCGTGTCGCGGTGGTTCTGCTTGCTGCCGATGTACGACTTCGTCTGCGTGATCTTGAGGCGGGCCATTACGCGACACCCGCCCCGGCACGCGCACGAAGCAGAGCCGCGGGGGCGACGTCCTCAAGGGGCAGACCACGGCGAGCCGCGATCTCCTCGGGACGCTGCAGGCCCTTGAGGGCCGCCACGGTCGCGTGCACGATGTTGATCGCGTTGGACGAGCCAAGCGACTTCGACAGGATGTCGTGAACGCCGGCGCACTCCAGAACGGCACGCACCGGGCCACCGGCGATAACACCGGTACCGGGGGAAGCCGGCTTCAGCAGCACGACGCCCGCGGCACGCTCACCCGTGATCGGGTGCGGGATGGTGCCCTGGATACGGGGAACCTTGAAGAAGTTCTTCTTGGCTTCCTCGACGCCCTTGGCAATGGCCGCGGGAACTTCCTTGGCCTTGCCGTAACCGACACCTACGGTGCCGTCACCGTCGCCCACCACGACCAGCGCGGTGAAGCTGAAGCGGCGACCACCCTTGACAACCTTGGCGACGCGGTTGATCGCGACAACGCGCTCAACGTAAGCGGTCTTCTCGGCGGCAGCGCCACCGTCGCGACCCTTCCGGTCCCGCCGCTCGCCGCCACCGGCACCGCTTCCGCGGCGCTGGGGTCCAGCCATTGGATTACCTCTCTCTGTTACGTCCGTGAGTCCCGGAACCGGGGCTTAGAACTTCAGCCCGGCTTCGCGGGCGGCGTCAGCCAGAGCGGCAATGCGCCCGGCGTATCGGTTGCCACCGCGGTCGAACACGACGGTCTCGACACCCGCAGCCTTGGCACGCTCGGCGACGAGCGCGCCGACAGCCTGGGCCTGGGCGCTCTTGTCGCCTTCGCCACCGCGGATCGAAGCGTCCAGGGTCGACGCCGACGCAAGGGTGTGACCCTTGAGGTCGTCGATGACCTGGGCAACGATGTTGCGGTTGGAACGCGTCACGACGAGGCGCGGACGCTCCGCCGTACCCGAGACGTTCTTGCGGATGCGGATGTGGCGGCGAGCCTTGGCAGCGCGCTTGTAGGCGTCGCCCTTGGCGATCTTCACACCGTATGCCATGGCTACTTACCAGCCTTTCCGACCTTGCGGCGGATGACCTCGCCGGCGTACTTGACACCCTTGGCCTTGTACGGGTCGGGCTTCCGCAGCTTGCGGATGTTGGCGGCGACCTCGCCGACCTTCTGCTTGTCGATGCCCTCGACCGTGAACTTGGTGGGCGACTCGACCTTGAACGAGATGCCCTCGGGCGCCTCGACCAGGATCGGGTGGCTGTAGCCAAGCTGGAACTCCAGAGCGGAGCCCTTCGCGGCGACGCGGTAACCAACACCGCTGATTTCGAGAGCCTTGACGTACCCCGTGGTCACACCGGTGATCATGTTCGCCACCAGCGTGCGGGACAGGCCGTGCAGGGCCTTGTTCTGACGCTCGTCGTTGGGGCGGGTGACGTTCAGAACGCCGTCCTCACCCTTGACGATCTCGATCGGCGCAGCGACGGTGTGCGAGAGGAGACCCTTGGGGCCCTTCACCGCGACCGTGCGGCCATCGATGGTGACGTCCACACCGGCGGGAACCTGGATGGGGAGCTTGCCGATTCGCGACATTGCTTTTCCTCCGTTCCCGACTACCAGACGTAGGCGAGGACTTCCCCACCTACGCCCTTCTTGCCTGCCTGCTGGCCGGTCAGGAGACCGTGGGACGTGGAGATGATCGCCACGCCCAGGCCGCCGAGGACCTTCGGCAGGTTGGTGGACTTCGCGTACACGCGCAGACCGGGCTTCGAGATCCGCTTGATGCCCGCGATGGAGCGCTCACGGTTCGGCCCGAACTTCAGCTCAAGGACGAGGTTCTTGCCGACCTCGGCGTCCTCGACCTTCCAGCCGGTGATGAAACCCTCCTGCTTGAGGATCTCTGCGATGTGCGACTTGATCTTGCTGTGCGGCATCACGACGGTGTCGTGGTACGCCGAGTTAGCGTTACGCAGACGCGTGAGCATGTCTGCGATGGGGTCAGTCATGGTCATGAAGTGGCCTTCGGCCTCTCTCGCCGGGGTTTCCTGTATGCGCCATCCCTCTCCCCACTCAGTGGCGGGACGGGTGCGGTGCGGGGACCTACGGCGTAGTAAGTCGTTATGGGCGGCGGACGCCCAACCACACAAGCCTAAGGCATGCGCGGCCGGGCACCCACCGTCCAGATGCTTACCGAGAGTCTCTGGTTCTCCCCAAGTCCCTAAGGACGGAAGGGAATTACCAGGAGCTCTTGGTCACGCCCGGCAGCTCGCCACGGTGAGCCATCTCACGAAGGCAGACGCGGCACAGGCCGAACTTGCGGTACACGGAGTGGGGACGACCGCAGCGCTGGCAGCGGGTGTACGCACGCACACCGAACTTGGGCTTGCGGGCAGCCTTCGCGATGAGAGCCTTCTTCGCCATCTCGCTTACGCCTCCTTGAAGGGGAAGCCGAGGTGACGAAGGAGCGCGCGGCCCTCAGCGTCGTTGGTCGCCGTGGTGACCACGGTGATGTCCATACCCCGGGTACGGTCGATCTTGTCCTGGTCGATCTCGTGGAACATGACCTGCTCCGTGAGACCGAAGGTGTAGTTGCCACGGCCGTCGAACTGCTTCGGCGACAGACCGCGGAAGTCACGGATACGCGGCAGCGCGAGCGACAGCGTACGGTCCAGGAACTCCCACATGCGGTCACCACGGAGGGTGACGTGGCAGCCGATCGGCTGACCCTCGCGCAGCTTGAACTGCGCGATGGACTTGCGGGCCTTCGTGACGGCCGGCTTCTGACCGGTGATCGTCGTCAGGTCGCGGATGGCGCCGTCGATCAGCTTGGAGTCGCGGGCGGCGTCGCCCACACCCATGTTGACCACGATCTTCACGAGGCCGGGAATCTGCATGACGTTCTCGTACGAGAACTCCTCACGCAGCTTGCCGGTGATCTCCTCGCGGTACTTCGTCTTGAGACGCGGAGTGGTAGCCATCAGATGTCCTCACCCGTCCGCTTGGCAACGCGGATCTTGTTGCCCTCGTCGTCGAAGCGGTAGCCGACGCGGGTGACGACCTTCTTGCCGTCCTTCTCCACAACCAGCTGAACGTTGCTCACGTGGACCGGGGCCTCGGTGATCACGATGCCGCCGGCCTGGTTCTGCGCAGCCTTGGTGTGCTTCTTGACCCGGTTGACACCCTCGACGAGGACGCGGTTCTCGCTGGGCATGGCCGCGATGACCTTGCCCTGCTTGCCCTTGTCCTTACCGGTGATGACCTGGACCAGGTCGCCCTTCTTGATCTTCATGCTTACAGCACCTCCGGCGCGAGCGAGATGATCTTCATGAACTTCTTCTCGCGCAGCTCACGGCCGACGGGGCCGAAGATACGGGTGCCGCGAGGGTCGCCGTCGTTCTTCAGAATGACAGCGGCGTTCTCGTCGAAGCGGATGTACGAGCCGTCCTGGCGGCGGCGCTCCTTGACGGTGCGAACGATGACCGCCTTGACGACGTCACCCTTCTTCACGTTGCCACCGGGGATCGCATCCTTGACGGTGGCGACGATGACGTCACCGATGCCCGCGTAGCGGCGACCGGAGCCACCGAGAACACGGATGCAAAGGATCTCCTTGGCACCAGTGTTGTCGGCGACACGCAGTCGCGACTCCTGCTGGATCACGTCTATCTCCTGATTGTCTGCCGGTTCCCGGCGAGGGGTCCGTTACCGGAGCCCCTCGCCGAGCCTGGCGGAACTGACCTGAGGAAAACCCCTCAGGTGATTACTTGGCCTTCTCGAGGATCTCGACGATGCGCCAGCGCTTGCTCGCCGACAGCGGACGCGTCTCCATGATGAGGACGCGGTCGCCGACACCGGCAGCGTTCTGCTCGTCGTGAGCCTTGAGCTTGTTCGTACGGCGGATGACCTTGCCGTACAGGGCGTGCTTGACGCGGTCCTCAACGGCGACGACGACGGTCTTGTCCATCTTGTCGCTGACGACCAGACCCTCGCGGGTCTTGCGGAAGCCGCGGTCGGTCTTGTTCTCAGTCACGTTGTTCTCGCTCATCAGGCGCTCTCCACCGTCTCGATGCCGAGCTCGCGCTCGTGCATCAGGGTGTAGATCCGGGCGATGTCCTTACGGACGGACTTGAGCCGACCGTTGTTCTCCAGCTGGCCCGTGGCCGCCTGGAAGCGCAGCTTGAACAGCTCTTCCTTGGCCTCGCGCAGCTTGCCAACGAGCTCCTCGTTGCCGAGCTCACGCAGCTCGGACGCCTTGGTTCCCGTTGCCATCACGACTCACCTGCCTCGCGCCGCACAATCCGGCACTTCATCGGAAGCTTGTGAGCAGCGCGGGTGAGCGCCTCACGAGCAATCTTCTCGTTCGGGTAGGACAGCTCGAACATGACCCGACCCGGGTGCACGTTGGCGATCCACCACTCGGGAGAACCCTTACCGGAACCCATGCGGGTCTCGGCGGGCTTCTTCGTCAGCGGACGGTCCGGGTAGATGTTGATCCAGACCTTGCCGCCACGCTTGATGTGGCGGGTCATCGCAATACGAGCCGCCTCGATCTGGCGGTTCGTCACGTAGGCGGGGGTGAGCGCCTGGATGCCGTACTCGCCGAACGAGACCTCAGTACCGCCCTTGGCCATACCGCGGCGCTTCGGGTGGTGCTGCTTGCGGTGCTTGACCCTACGAGGGATCAGCATGTCGGTCAGGCCTCCGTTCCGGTGCTCTCAGCCGGAGCGGCGGCAGCGGCCTCGGCCTTGGGGGCCTCGGCAGCAGCAGCCTGCTGCGGCTTGCGGCCACCACGGCCGCCGCGCTCGCCACCACGGCCACCACGGCCGGCGGGACGGTCGCCAGCGCCGGCACCACGGGCCGGGCGGTTACCCGCGCGGGCCGCAGCGTTCTCGGCGCGAACCTCGGCGATGTTCTTGACGTCGCCCTTGTAGATCCAGACCTTCACGCCGATACGGCCGAAGGTGGTCTTGGCCTCGAAGAAGCCGTAGTCCACGTTCGCGCGCAGCGTGTGCAGCGGCACACGACCCTCGCGGTAGAACTCGGAGCGGGACATCTCGGCGCCGCCGAGACGGCCGCCGCACTGGATCTTGATGCCCTTGGCGCCGGCCTTCATGGTGCCCTGCATGCTCTTGCGCATGGCACGACGGAAGGAGACGCGGGAGGAGAGCTGCTCGGCAACGGCCTGGGCAACCAGCTGAGCGTCGAGCTCGGGGTTCTTGACCTCGAGGATGTTCAGCTGGACCTGCTTGCCCGTGAGCTTCTCAAGGTCGCCGCGGATGCGGTCGGCCTCGGCGCCACGGCGGCCGATGACGATGCCCGGACGAGCGGTGTGGATGTCCACACGCACGCGGTCACGGGTGCGCTCGATCTCAACCTTCGAGATGCCGGCGCGCTCCATGCCGGACGTCATCATCCGACGGATGGCGACGTCTTCCTTGACGTAGTCCTTGTACAGCTTGTCGGCGTACCAACGCGACTTGAAGTCGGTGGTGATGCCGAGCCGGAACCCGTGCGGGTTTACCTTCTGGCCCATTACCGGGAACCTTCCTTGCTGCTGACGACCACGGTGATGTGGCTGGTCCGCTTGCGGATCCGGTAGGCACGGCCCTGGGCACGCGGACGGAACCGCTTCAGGGTCGGGCCCTCGTCCACGAACGCCTCGCTGATGAACAGCGAAGAGGCGTCCGAGTGGTTGTAGTTGTGTGCGGCGTTGGCAATGGCGCTGTCCAGCACCTTGCCGACCGGCACGCTCGCGGCCTGCGGGGCGAAACGCAGGACCGCCTGAGCCTCCGTGGCATCCATGCCACGGATAAGGTCCACCACGCGGCGGGCCTTCATGGGCGTGACGCGGATGTACCGCGCCTGGGCCCTGGCTTCCATGGTTGTCCCTTCGGTGTAAGTCATAGTCGTAACCACCCCGCCTTTAGCGGCGCTTCGACTTCCGGTCGTCCTTGACGTGGCCGCGGAAGGTGCGAGTCGGCGAGAACTCGCCGAGCTTGTGGCCGACCATCGACTCGGTGACGAACACCGGGACGTGCGTCTTGCCGTTGTGCACCGCGATGGTGTGACCCAGCATCGCCGGGATGATCATCGAGCGACGGGACCAGGTCTTGATGACGTTCTTGGTACCAGCTTCGTTCTGAGCGTCCACCTTCTTGATGAGGTGGTCGTCGACGAAGGGTCCCTTCTTGAGACTGCGCGGCATCTAAACCCGCTCCTAGCGCTTCTTGTTCGTCTTGCGGCGGCGGACGATGTACTTGTTCGAAGCCTTCTTCGGCGAACGAGTACGACCCTCCTTCTGACCCCACGGGGAGACCGGGTGGCGACCACCACTGGTCTTGCCCTCACCACCACCGTGCGGGTGGTCAACCGGGTTCATCGCGACACCGCGGACGGACGGGCGAACGCCCTTCCAGCGCATACGGCCGGCCTTGCCCCAGTTGATGTTCGACTGCTCGGCGTTGCCGACCTCGCCGACCGTGGCGCGGCAGCGCGCGTCGACGAGACGGATCTCGCCGGACGGCATGCGGAGGTGGGCCATGGTGCCCTCCTTCGCCAGCAGCTGCACGGAGGCACCCGCGGAACGGGCGAACTTGGCGCCACCACCGGGACGGAGCTCGATCGCGTGGATCGTGGTACCGACCGGGATGTTGCGGAGCGCCAAGTTGTTGCCGGGCTTGATGTCGGCCGTGGGGCCGTTCTCAATCCGGTCGCCCTGGTTCAGACCGCGGGGAGCGATGATGTAGCGCTTCTCGCCGTCCGCGTAGTGCAGGAGCGCGATGCGCGCGGTGCGGTTGGGGTCGTACTCGATGTGCGCGACCTTGGCCGGCACGCCGTCCTTGTCGTGACGACGGAAGTCGATCACGCGGTAGGCGCGCTTGTGTCCACCACCCTGGTGGCGAACAGTGATCCGACCGGTGTTGTTACGGCCGCCCTTGCTGTGCAGCGGGCGAACCAGCGACTTCTCCGGCGTGGACCGCGTGATCTCGACAAAGTCGGCGACGCTGGAGCCACGACGGCCCGGGGTCGTCGGCTTGTACTTGCGGATACCCATTTCTCAGTCCTCGTCCGATTCCGGACGACTCAGGACTCCGTTAGGAGGCCTGGCCGCCGAAGATGTCGATACGGTCGCCCTCAGCGAGGGTCACGATGGCGCGCTTGGTGTCAGCACGCTTGCCGAAACCGGTCTTGGTGCGCTTGCGCTTACCCTGACGGTTGATCGTGTTGACCCCGGTGACCTTGACCGAGAAGACCGCCTCGACGGCCTGCTTGATCTGGGTCTTGTTGGCGCCGGGCGCGACGATGAACGTGTACTTGTTCTCGTCCAGCAGCGCGTAGCTCTTCTCCGAGACAACCGGCTTGATCAGCAGGTCGCGCGGGTCAGTGAAGGTCTTGCTGGTAACGGTCGCCTCAGACATCAGGCGTCGCTCCCTTCGGTCTCGTCGGCCTTGGGGCCAGACACGAAGGACTCCAGCGCGGCCTGGGTGAAGACCACGTCGTCAGAGACGATCACGTCGTACGTGTTCAGCTGGCCCGGCTCCAGGATGTGAACCTGGGGCAGGTTGCGGGCGGACAGCCACGCGGCCTCGTCGGCGCGCTCGACGACCAGGAGCAGGTTCTTGCGCTCCGTGATCTTGCCGAACAGCGTCTTGGCGGCCTTCGTGGAGACGGCACCCTCGACCACGCCGGTGACGACGTGGATGCGGGAGTGACGCGCACGGTCCGAGAGGGCACCGCGGAGGGCGGCAGCCTTCATCTTCTTGGGGGTCCGCTGCGAGTAGTCACGCGGCTGCGGGCCGTGGACGACGCCACCGCCGGCGAACTGCGGAGCGCGGGTCGAACCCTGACGGGCGCGGCCGGTGCCCTTCTGGCGGTACGGCTTGCGGCCACCACCACGGACTTCGCCACGGGTCTTGGTCTTGTGCGTGCCCTGACGGGCAGCAGCCAGCTGGGCGACGACGACCTGGTGGATCAGCGGAACGCTGGTCTTCGCGTCGAAGATCTCCGCGGGGAGCTCGACGGTACCGGCCTTGTCGCCTGCCGGCGAAAGGATGTCAATGGTGCTCATTAACCTCAAGCCCCCTTGGCCGCGGTACGGACCAGGACGAGGCCGCCGTTCGGACCGGGGACTGCGCCCTTGATGAGGAGCAGACCCTTCTCCGCGTCTACCGCGTGGATGGTCAGGTTCTGGGTGGTGACGCGCTCGTTGCCCATACGACCAGCCATGCGCATGCCCTTGAAGACACGCCCAGGGGTGGCGCAGCCACCGATCGAACCGGGGGAGCGGTGCTTGCGCTGCACACCGTGACCGGCGCCGAGGCCCCGGAAGTTGTGCCGCTTCATGACACCGGCGAAGCCCTTGCCCTTGCTGTTGCCCGTGACGTCAACCTTGACGCCGGACTCGAACACCTCAGCAGTGATCTCCTGGCCGAGCGTGTACTCGCTGGCGTCGGAGGTGCGGAGCTCCACCAGGTGGCGGCGCGGGGTCACGTCGGCCTTGGCGAAGTGGCCCTTGAGGGGCTTGTTCACCTTGCGCGGGTCGATCTCGCCGAAGGCGATCTGGACCGACTCGTAGCCGTCGATGTCGTTCGTACGGACCTGGGTAACGACGCAGGGCCCGGCCTTGACGACGGTCACCGGGACGACACGGTTGTTCTCGTCCCAGACCTGGGTCATGCCGAGCTTCTCGCCCAGGACGCCCTTGATCTGCTTTGCCATCTTCTCGACGCCTCTCAGAGCTTGATCTCGATGTCAACGCCGGCCGGAAGGTCCAGGCGCATCAGCGAGTCAACGGTCTTGGGCGTCGGGTCGAGGATGTCGATCAGGCGCTTGTGCGTGCGCATCTCGAAGTGCTCGCGCGAGTCCTTGTACTTGTGCGGCGACTTGATGACGCAGTACACGTTCTTCTCAGTGGGCAGCGGCACCGGGCCTGCGACCGACGCACCAGTGCGGGTCACCGTCTCGACGATCTTCTTCGCCGAGGAGTCGATGACCTCGTGGTCGTAGGCCTTGAGCCGGATGCGGATCTTCTGTCCCGCCATGGCTACTCCGTAGTCCTGTCTGTTGTGGAAACGCTCTGGCTCCCGGCCGGCTGTGGACGGATCCACCGCTCCTCTCCGACCCACGCGGTCGGGCGTGTCGCACTCCCTCTCAGAAAATTCCCATACGGAAATTCCCTCGTCCAAGGGGGTGCGGTCCCAGGACCGCGGTTCGGGGGAGAAACACCCACCGAGCGCCTGGCAGGCACCGTGCTGTCGCTTCCCAGAAGATTCCCGTACGTCCGCCCCATTGCTGCCCCGAAAGGCAGATAAAGGCGACGAGTACTGTGGGACTCGCTTCCGGTCCTCCCGGCGGGAGGCGCGCAGCATCGGCACTCAGCCGAGCAACTTGAGTAGTCTGCCATACAAGACACGTACTGCGCCAATCGGGCCGAAGAGAATACCCCCCTGCGGTGAGTGGTCAAACCGCGCCACGCGAACCCACGGCCCGGGCCTCCCATGGGATGCCCGGGCCCGGCCGTGCAGCTGCCCCGCTCAGGATCGGGAGAGGGTCCCGCAGCCTTCCTGACCGCCGGTCCCCGTGCTCCTGCTCCGGTCGTACGGGTCCACGGGCGTCCCCGAGGGCGTGGGCCCGGTCGGCGTGTCCTCGTCGAAGACGGGGTGCAGGAACCCGTCGTAGATGTCGCACCCGCTGTTGGCGAGGTTGACGCCGACCTTCTCCAGCCAGAGCTTGCCGGCGGTGGCCTGCCACTTGCCCGGGTCCGCGACCGAGAAGGTGATCTCGCGACGCACGATCGTGCGCTCCACCTGCTCGGCGCCCGGCTTCGCCTTCACGAACGGGTAGACGAAGGTGTAGTCGGTCAGCACGTTGGCCTGGCCGGCCTCCTTGCCGGGCTCCACCCACATCCGGCCGCGGACCTTGACCACGTCGCCGACGGACTTGAGCTCGGTCGGCTTGATGCGGGTGAACAGGTTCAGCGGGTCGTTCTCCTTCGTCGGTGCCGCCAGCGACTGCTCCAGGCGGCCCAGTTCGTCCCCCAGCTTCGGGTCGAGCAGCGCCAGTGCCGCCGCGGGCCGCTCCCCGCGCAGGGTCGCCGGATCCAGGTTGGCCGCGACCAGGAACTGTTTGGCGTTCTCCAGCGCGTCGGCGACCCGCTCCTTGCTCATGCCGCCGACGGCCTCGGCCTCCGGCACCTCGATCCCGGCCGCCCCGTCGGCCCACTGCAGGGCCGGAGAACCCTTGAAGGGCTCCTTGAGCGTGGGCTGGTCCGGGGGCAGCGTGGAGGGCGCGGCGGTGGGCCGGGCGGTCTCGGCCGCCAGCGGCTCGCGGACCTCGTCGTTCTGCGCGGCCTTGCCGGTGACGCGGTCGATGACCAGCTCCGGTCGGAGGGTGATCAGCGCGAGGGCGGCGATGAAGACGACGGCCGCCGCGGCCTTGAGCCGCCGCTTGCCCCTCCCCCGCCCTTCCCTCTCCTGCCAGGCCGGACCGGTGCGCCAGCCGGGCGGCTCGGCGGCCTCGGCGCGCAGCCGCGCGGTGACCATGCGCGCCCGGGCGGACGGCTCCTGGGGAGCCTGGCCCGGGCCCGCCGCGGCCTGCTCCATGAACCGGGCCCACTCCTGGTCGGAGACGGCCGGTATGTCGTCGTCGTTCGTTCCCATGTCCCACCCCTGAAATGTCCGGGGCCCCCAGGACCTGGTCCTGGGGGCCCCGCGTCACTGCTCAGTTCACTTGCTGAAGTAACCCGTGATGTCCGCGATCAGGTCCACGGTGCCCTGGTTGTTGAAGAAGCTGACCTTCCCGTCCACGACGGGGACGACCACCAGGTTCGGGATCGTCTGGCCCGGGGTGAAGTTCAGGTTCGAGGCGCTCGTACGGGTCGTACCGCTCGGGTACACCGACACGAAGCTCGGCTCCGTCGGGTTCGTCGCCGTCACGTTCAGCACCACGGCCGTCACACCCGTCGCCGGGATACCGTTCGTACCGGCCACCGACAGCGTCACCACACCGCCCGCACCGACCTTCGCCTGCGGCACACCGAGGCCCGCACGCGTGTCCATCAGACGCTTCGGACCGATGTTCGTGTGCGTCGCACCGTCCCCGGCCGAGGTGAAGTAGCCCGTGATGTCCGCGATCAGATCGACGGTGCCCTGGTTGTTGAAGAAGCTCACCTTCCCGTCCACCACCGGGACCACGACCAGGTTCGGGATGGTCAGGCCGGGGGTGAAGTTCAGGTTCGACGCGCTCGTACGGGTCGTACCGCTCGGGTACACCGACACGAAGCTCGGCTCCGTCGGGTTCGTCGCCGTCACGTTCAGCACCACGGCCGTCACACCCGTCGCCGGGATACCGTTCGTACCGGCCACCGACAGCGTCACCACACCGCCCGCACCGACCTTCGCCTGCGGCACACCGAGGCCCGCACGCGTGTCCATCAGACGCTTCGGACCGATGTTCGTGTGCGTCGCACCGTCCCCGGCCGAGGTGAAGTAGCCCGTGATGTCCGCGATCAGATCCACGGTGCCCTGGTTGTTGAAGAAGCTCACCTTCCCGTCCACGACGGGGACGACCACCAGGTTCGGGATCGTCTGGCCCGGGGTGAAGTTCAGGTTCGACGCGCTCGTACGGGTCGTACCGCTCGGGTACACCGACACGAAGCTGGGCTCCGTCGGGTTCGTCGCCGTCACGTTCAGCACCACGGCCGTCACGTCCGCCGCCGGGATCCCGTTCATACCGGCCACCGGCAGCGTCACCACGCCACCCGCACCGACCTTCGCCTGCGGGACACCGAGGCCCGTGCGCGTGTCCATCAGACGCTTCGGGGTGACCGGGGTGAACTTGGCGGTCTTCACCTCGGCGACGACCTTGACGGGCAGGCTGATGGAGGTCTTGCCGTTGACCGCGGTGGCCTTGACCTGGACCTGGTGGGTGCCGTTGGTCAGGGTCGTGATCGCCGTCCGGGCCGTGCCGGGGGCCGTCGCGGCCGAGACTCCGTCGACCAGTAGCTCGAAGGAGCCGATGCGGGCGCTCGCCGTGGCGGTCGACCAGCCGACGGACAGGACGCCGTCGGACTTGGCGTCGACGCCCGGCTGGACCGGCACCCCGTTGACCGTGGTCAGGTTCAGCTGCGCCGCGGGGCCGGAGGTGCGGATCGCGTCGAGCTGGCCGTAGAGCGAGTTGCCCGGGCACTCGGTGTTGAAGCCGTCCCGGTGGCCCGACAGCGTCTTGAACGTGTACGTCTGGCCCTTGACGAAATCGGTGCCGAAGTAGTTCTTCTGCGTGTCGCCCGCGGTCAGGGTGGTCGTGCCGTTCATGTCGCCGTCGTACTGGCCGAGCTTGTAGGCCGCGATCCTGGAAATGGCGTCCTGAGCGGCGGCCGAGGCGCCCGCGGCGTTGTAGTCACCGAGGACGGCGATACCCGCGGACTCGGAGTTCCAGCCGTAGGTGTGCGCGCCGAGGACGGGCTGGTCGATACCGCCCTGCCGCCCCTCGAAGATCGTGCCGCACTTGTCGACGAGGAAGTTGTAGCCGAGGTCGCGCCAGCCGTTGGTCTTCACGTGGTAGACGTGGATACCCCGGACGATCGCCGCGGACTGCGAGCAGTCGTACGGCTGGGCGTCGGCGGTGTGGTGGACGAAGACCGCCTTGACCTTGGCGCCCGGCAGGTAGATCGGGCCCTCGTCGTTCAGCGATTCGTCGGCGCCCCACGCGAGGCGCGAGACCACGCTGGGCTGCGGCGCCGTGGAGGCCGGTCCGGGGTCCGCCGTGGTGGCGGCGAAGGCGGCCGGGCCGGCGTTCAGGGCCCCGCTCTCGGCGCCGCTCTTCTGGGCGCTGCTCTTCTGGGCGCCGCTCTTCTGGGCGCCGCTCTTCTTCGCCGGGCTGCCGGAGCCGCCCGGGTCCACCAGGTTCAGCTCCAGCCCGGCGGGCAGTGCGCCCCCGCCGCTGATCCGTACCTCGGCACCGTCGGAGGCACCGACCCAGACGGGCTCCGTGGAGCCGTGCGCGCCGGGGCGTACGCCGTCCAGCCCGGCCTTCACCGGGTCGAGGGCGATCCAGCGCGACCACTTGCCGGTCTTCGCGTCGCGGGCACGGGCCTCGATGGTGCCCTTCACCTCGGCCGCGGGGTCCGTCCAGGACACGCCCAGCATGCCGAAGGGCTGGGTGCCGCGCTGGGAGAGCACGGCCTCGCCGGCGCCCTTGGGCTGGAGGGCGAGCTTGTGCACCTCTCCCTCGACCGGCCCGGTCTCCTTGGCGTCGGCGCCGTACGCGGCCGCCGCCGGCCCCTTGCCGCCCGGGGGATCCAGTTCGGCTCCCCCGGCCATTCCCTGAATGCCCAGTACCGCTGCGGCACCGAGCGCGGCCGCCAGAGCGGTACCGCGCACACGACTCAGTCTCACCTTGTTTCCCCCACCCCTTATGGCTGGTGCGCCATAGGACACGACTCTCGGGGCGGATGCTACTGGTGAGGTGTGACAGCGGGTGCGGGCGGGGGGCCACCCCGGGCTACCGGAGTGGGTGGTCCCTATTTCTTGTCGGCGGCCTTCTCCGCCTCGGCCGCCGCCTTCCGGGCGTCCCTCTCGGCCTGGGCGTCCCGCTCGATGTCCGCCCGCGACCGCACGCGCTTGGGCGCCTTCATCCCGCAGACGGCGGGCCAGTCGTCGGCCACGATGCCGGCGCACCAGATGTAGTCCTGGATGGGACCGGGCTTCCAGTCGTCCTTCTCGATGTCCTTGCAGTCCTTGACGGGCGAGAAGCGCGGGCAGCTGCCGTCCCGCTGCTTGATGGTGTGGGCGCGGTACGCGTCGATGCCCATGGAGTCGACGTCGGCCGAGGGCATGTAGCGGTTGACGGACCAGGACGCGCCCATGGTCGCGAACAGGGCGACCACGCACACCATGCCGGCGGCGAGCTGGCGGACCACCCGCCGCGGAACGACCGGGGCGCGACCGTCCCCCGGCCCCGCCCCGGCCGGGCGCAGCGTGCGCTCGATCCACCCGGAGCCCCGGTTGACGGCGGCCATGACGCCGAGCACGGCGAGGATCATCAGGCAGTACATGATGATCCACGTGGTGCGCGGGTAGAGCTGGATGGCCTTGTCGTGGGCCATGCGCCCGGCGAACCAGAAGCGGGCGAGCCAGGCGCCGGCGAGGACGGCCGCCGCGGTGCGGACCATGACGTTGCGCAGGCCGAGGCCCAGGCCGAGGCCCACCCCGAGGAGCAGCAGCAGGGCGAACCCGCTCTGGCCCGCCAGCTCGCCGGCGGCCGGCCAGGTCTGGTAGGTCAGGGTCCCGGACCGGTCCGAGACCCAGCCGAGGACGTACGTGGGGTCCGCGTAGACGGCGAGGAAGGCGTAGCGGTCGGGGTTCTCCGCGCCCAGCCGGACCATCTGGTACAGCAGCGGGGCGCCGACGACGACCGTCGACGCCAGAGTGACCACTATGTACAGGCCGGCCCGCTTGGCCGCCGCGGCGCCCTGGCGCCACGGGAAGAAGAACAGGGCGGCCAGGACCGCGCCGGGCGCGGCCCAGATGTACCAGCCGGAGTACCAGAGGAACAGCGCGCCGAAGATCAGGCCGAGGCCGGTGCCGCGCACGAGCAGGTGCCGCGTGGTGCGCCGGCCGGCCCGGCGCATCTCGCGCAGCCAGTATCCGAGCAGCGGCAGCAGCACGATCATGACGATGTGGCTGTACGGACGGATCGGGTCGAGGAAGACCACCGCGGCCGGGACCGCGAGCAGCAGCGCCCAGAAGGGCCGCAGCAGTATCCGCCAGGCCAGGTAGGCCATCGGGCCGGCCACGGCGGTGAAGAAGATCTGGAGGTCGTGCAGGGCGAAGCCGGTCTCGCCGCGGCCGTTGTAGCGGACCTTCGCCCAGAGGGCCATCAGGGCCGGGAAGGCGGGCGGGTAGATGCCCGACATCCCCTCGTGGTGCAGGAACGAGTTGGCCATGTCGATCAGGACACCCGGGTCGCCCTCCTGTCCGCCGAGCGGGTGGGGCGTGCCGCGCAGGGCGACGACGACACCGCCCGCGATGACGCCGGTGGCCAGGCCCGCGAGGGCGGCGCAGACGAGGCGCTTGACCAGCTGGTGGCGCCGGGCGGCGCCCCGGTGGGCGGTGTACAGGAGCAGTCCGAGCAGCGGCAGGCCGATGAGCGCGACGTACAGCTGGAGCTTGGCGAGGCCGCTGACCTGGCCGAGGCGGACGATCGGGTTCACGCTGACGTGCCGGCTGAGCAGCACGTAGCCGAGGGCCGCCGTGATGCTGACGACGGCCTCGGCGAGGGCGAGCACCCGGCGCCGGGACGTCCACGGGCGGCGGGCCGGTGCCGGGGACGAGACGGGCTTGCCGTCCGCGGCACCGGTACCGGTCCGGCTCTGTGCCGTGCCGGGTTCTCCGACGACCCCGGGGGCCAGGTGTGTCATCTCAGTCCAATTCCGTCGCGAGGTGACCGCGGGTCGGGGCCGGCGGCCTCTGGGTGCGGGGAACGCCCGGTCAGTCGGCTCGCTGACCGGCGGTGAAGGCGTGCCGGGCGAGCGTGCGAACGCCGTCACGCTGTCCGCGGCGCAGCGCGCCGGGCAGCATGGTGAGCGCGTGGAAGCGGGAGCCGCTGTGGAACCGGGCCGCGCGGGCGGCCTTCTTCCAGCCCCGCGCGTCCATGCGGTCGGCGACGGCGTTGAAGTACCGCTCGGCCTCGGTGAAGCGGGTGCCGGAGAACGCCTGCACGGAGGACTCGCTGACGGCGTGCCGGCGGTACTGGAAGACGGTGGTCGACTCGTCGATCAGCATCTGCTCGCCGAGTTCGAGCAGATCGACGACCAGGGCCAGGTCCTGGATGACCGAGTACTCGTCGCGGAAGTTGACCCCGCGCAGGGCTTCGCCGCGCCAGGCGATCGAGGGGAAGTACAGCCAGTTGCCGCGCAGCACGCTGGCGGCGAGCTCCTCGCCGCCCATCAGGCGCCGGCCATTGACCTGCGGGGCGTACAGCCGCCGCTTGGTCTGGTCGGCCAGCCCGTAGGCCACCTTGCCGTCGCCGTCGATCACCTCGACGCCGGGCTGGACCATACCGATGCCCGGGTTCGCCTTGATGAGCGCGCGGACCGTCTCCAGGTAGTGCGGGTGCAGCAGGTCGTCGCAGCCCATGATCACGACGTAGTCGGCCTCGGAGAGCCGTACACACTTCTGGAAATTCTTCGTGATGCCGAGGTTCTGCTCGTTGCGGGTGTAGTGGACCCGCTCGTCGCCGAGCGCCTCGAACCAGCCGGGCACGTCCGGCTCCTTGCCGTCGTCGATCACGACGAGGCGGAAGTCCGGGTCGGTCTGGGCCAGGACGCTGCGGACGGCGTCCTGCATCAGCTGCACGTCCCCGTAGTAGGGGAGCATGAAGTCGAAGGTCACCACGGGGCGTCAGGCCTTCACGGAGTCGGAGTCGGGGCTCGCCGCGCCCGGCTTGGAGCCGAGGCGCTCGTCGTTGTGCCGGGCGCCCTCGCTGAGCGCCACCGTCCGGGCCAGGTCGGTGAGCTTCTTCTCCAACGAGCGGAAGCGCAGGAAGGTGTTGAGGGTCAGGAAGCCCATCGCCAGCACCATGACGTACAGCACGAGGTCGGTGCCGCGGCCGACACCGAGCTGGTGGGCGACCCAGGTCACGTCGGTGGGGCGGAGCACGGCGTAGACGTTGACCACGACGAACACCGAGAACGCGATGCGCTTCCAGGCGCGGTTCTTGGCCTGGCCCCACGTGCGTATGAAGACGAGGGCCATCGACACCGAGCCCGCGATGAGCAGCAGCTGAATCCAGAAGTACTTCATCAGCGGCCACGCTCCCGCATAGTGATGTCGAAGATGATGTTGACGCCGTTGATCAGGGACTGGCCCTTGGCCCGCGAGTACTCGGTGTACAGGATGTCCACCGGCACCTCGGCGACGCGCAGGCCGGAGCCTGCGAGGAAGCCGACGATCTCGGACGCGTGCGCCATGCCGTTCATGGTGATGTTCAGCTGCTCGGCCGCCTTGCGGCTGAGTACCCGCAGCCCGTTGTGGGCGTCGGTGAGCTTGAGCTTGCGGGCGGTCGGGCTGACGGCAGCCGCCGTGCGCAGCACGACCCGCTTGATCCACGGCACCTGGCCGTTCTGCTCGATGAAGCGGGAGCCGAGCACCACGTCGACCTCCCCGCCGCGCAGCAGCTCGACCATCTTCTCCACGTCGGCCGTCTGGTGCTGGCCGTCGGCGTCGAAGGTCGCGAAGTAGCGGGCACCGGGCTGGGCGAGCGCGTACTTGAGACCGGTCTGCAGGGCGGCGCCCTGGCCGAGGTTGACCGGGTGGCGCACCAGGTGGGCGCCCGTGGTCGCGATGTGCTCGGCCGAGTCGTCGGAGCTGCCGTCGTCGACGACGACTATGTTCGGGAAGGTCTCGCGTGCTCCCTCGACCACACCGGCGATCACCTGGCCCTCGTTATAGGCCGGTATGACCAGCCAGACATCGTCGTATTGGGACACGGTAGCTCCAGCGGAATGTGGCACGTGCGAGTGCTCGGTGATCGATGGGACGTCGTAGGCGGACACGGTCACTCCCCGACCGTTCCGGCGCCCAGCGGGCTTGCGGCGACCTCGCGCCCGGGGCCCTCGGCGGTGCCCGGGGCCGCTCCGGGGAACCCCAGCCTCAGCACGGTCAGCATACCGAGCACGGTGGCCAGGGAGCCGAGGGCGTAGGCCAGGATGACCCTCAGGGCGACGTCACCGGGGGCGAAGGTGACGGCGACCAGGACGGCGGCGCCGACGGCCCAGCAGAGCAACTGCAGGTTGTGCCGCTTGAATACCATCAGCGCCTGTCCGAGCACCATCGCGAACATGTACGCCACGGTGCCGGCGGACAACAGGAAGAAGTCGAGGCAGCCCAGGACGGGACGGGCGTCGAACAGCACCTCGATCAGCCACGGCCCGAGGGCGGTGGCGGGCACTCCGCCGGCCAGGCCGAGCAGCAGGACCACCACGGCGATCCGGCGCAGCATCGCCGAGAACGCCGCCCGGTCCCCCGCCGTGTAGGCCGCGGTGAGCCCGCCCAGCAGCGAGGCCTGGAGCGAACCGAAGACGAACAGCGGTACGCGGGCCAGGACCAGCGCGTTCAGCAGCGCGCCGATCAGCGCGCTGTCCGTGGGCGCCAGCAGCTTGGTGCTCATCACGGCGGCGTTGACGACCACCTGGGAGAGCAGGGTCGAGCAGATCAACAGGCCCAGCCCGCCCACCAGTTCCCGCCAGGCGATGTCCTCGCCGGGACCGGCGGCGCGCAGCAGCACCGGCAGGGTCACCAGCATCGCGACCACGGGCGCGACCGCCAGGACCAGGCTGAAGGCGAGCGCGGAGTGCAGTCCGAGGAGGGCGCAGCCGAACGCGAGGACGATCCGCAGGCCGCCGTCGACGGCGAGCTGGACGCCGTACGCACCGAACCGGCCGAGGCCGGCCAGCACCCCCCGGGTCAGGTAGCAGACCGCCATGCCGGTGAAGGCACCGCCGAGCGCGGCCACCAGGCCCCGGTCCCCGCGGAACAGCAGGTCCGCGATCGGGGCCGCGCCGAGCCCGAGGACCAGCAGCGTGGCGCCGAGCATCCCCGCGGTCAGCAGGGTGGCGCGGCGCAGTACGGGGGCGGCCCCGTGGCCGAGCACCGCGCGCGCGGCGACGATCCGGGTGAGCTCCTGCTCGATGGGGAAGAAGACGCCGATGCCGACGGACATGACGATCGTCCACAGCACCGACACGTTCGCCATGTCGTCGCTGGACAGGCTGTGTCCGGCCACGCCCAGGTGGACGTACGAGGCGGCACCGAGCACGACGGTGCCGCCGGCCACCGCGACGGTGCCCGGCGGCAGTGCCGCGCTCAGCTTGTTCAGCAGGGCCTTCATCCCGCTCGGCCGTCCCGGGCCGCTTTCGCGAGTGCCGCGAAGCCGGGGGTGGCGAGCGCCTCGGCCAGCTGCTCCTGCCAGTCGGCGAGCGGGGCGAGGCCTGCCTCGGCCCACTGGTCGTGCGCGAGCACGCTGAAGGCGGGACGGACGGCCGGGCGGACGAAGGCCTCGGAGGTGGTGGGCCGGATCCGCTCCGGGTCCAGTCCGCTCAGCCGGTAGGTCTCGCGGGCCAGTCCCATCCAGGTGGTCCGGCCGCTCGCGGTGCCGTGGTAGACCCCGCCCATGGCCCAGCCCTTCAGCGCGGCCAGGCCCAGTTCGACCAGGTGGCGGGCCAGCGCGTAGGACCAGGTGGGCTGGCCGTGCTGGTCGTCGACCACGTCGAGGGTGTCGCGCTGGGCGGCCAGCTTCAGCATGGTGGCGACGAAGTTCGGCCCGTGCTCGCCGTACAGCCAGGCGGTCCGGACGATGTAGCCGTCCTGCGGCAGCAGCTCGGCGACGGCCTGCTCGCCGACCAGCTTGGAGCGCCCGTAGGCGTTGACCGGGCCGGTCTCGGCGTCCTCGCGGTACGGCTCCGTGGCGTCGCCGGGGAGCACGTAGTCGGTGGAGACGTGCAGCAGGCGCACGTGGGCGGCGGCGCAGGCCTCGGCGAGGACGCGTACGCCCGTGCCGTTGACGGCGGTTGCGGCGTCCTCGGCCGTCTCGGCGCCGTCCACGTCGGTCCAGGCGGCGCAGTTCACGACCACGGTGACACCCTCGACCGCCGCGCGGACCGCGGCCGCGTCGGTGATGTCGAGGTCGTCGCGGCGCAGACCCACGGCGTCGATCCGGGCGCGCTTCAGGACGGTCAGGACGTCCTGGCCGAGCATCCCGGCGGCGCCGGTGACGAGCCAGCGCCCGGCCAACGAGTTGGTCCTCACTTCTGCAGGGCCGCCTTCGCCTTCAGCGGCTCCCACCAGGCGCGGTTCTCGCGGTACCAGTCGATGGTGGCCTTGATGCCGTCCTCGAAGGTGACCTGCGGGGCGTACCCGAGCTCTGCGCCGATCTTGCTGATGTCGATGGAGTAGCGCAGGTCGTGGCCCTTGCGGTCCTCGACGTGCTCGACCATGTCCCAGCCCAGGCCGGCGGCCTCCAGGAGCACGCCGGTCAGTTCCTTGTTGGTGAGCTCGGTGCCGCCGCCGATGTTGTAGACCTCGCCGGCGCGGCCCTTGCGCATGGCCAGGTCGATGCCGCGGCAGTGGTCGGAGACGTGCAGCCAGTCGCGGACGTTGCCGCCGTTGCCGTACAGCGGGACCTTCTTGCCGTCCATCAGGTTCGAGACGAACAGCGGGATGACCTTCTCCGGGAACTGGTAGTGCCCGTAGTTGTTCGAGCAGCGCGTGACCACGACGTCCATGCCGTGCGTCCGGGCGTAGGCCAGCGCGAGCAGGTCGGAGGAGGCCTTGGAGGCGGAGTACGGGGAGTTGGGGACCAGCGGCCACTCCTCGGTCCAGGAGCCCTCGTTGATCGAGCCGTACACCTCGTCGGTGGAGATGTGCACGAAGCGGCCGACGCCGTGCTTGCGGGCCGCGTCCAGCAGGACCTGCGTACCGACGACGTTGGTCATCACGAAGGGGCCCGCACCGGCGATCGAGCGGTCCACGTGGGACTCGGCGGCGAAGTGCACCACGACGTCGTGACCGGGCATCACCTGGTCGACGGCCTCGGCGTCGCAGATGTCGCCCTTGACGAAGCGGTAGCCGGGGTGGTCCGCGACCGGCGCCAGGTTGGCTTCGACGCCGGAGTAGGTCAGCTTGTCGAAGACCGTGATCTGGGCCGATGCATCCGCACCGAGCTGCTGGCGGACAAATTCAGAACCGATGAAGCCGGCGCCGCCGGTCACGAGGATGCGCATAATACGAAGAGTCTAGCGGCTGGCGCACCACCCCCCGGGCCCGGACCTCGGCACTCCGGATGCTCTCGCATAGGGTTGTGGGCATGCGTGGAATTCTCTTGGCCGGCGGCACCGGATCCCGACTCTGGCCGCTGACCCGGGCAGTCTCGAAGCAGCTGCTCCCCGTCTTCGACAAGCCGATGATCTATTACCCGCTTTCCACCCTGGTCATGGCAGGAATCAGCGAGATTCTCGTCATCACCACGCCGGAGGACCGGGCCCAGTTCGAGCGTCTGCTCGGCGACGGCTCCCAGTTCGGCATCCGGCTGGAATACGCGGTCCAGGAGCGCCCCGAGGGCATCGCCCAGGCCTTCGTGCTCGGCGCCGACTTCATCGGCGACGAGTCCGTGGCCCTGATCCTCGGCGACAACATCTTCCACGGCAGCGGCCTCGGCACCCGCCTCGCCGAGCACACCGACTCCAAGGGCGGCCGGGTCTTCGCGTACCCGGTGGCCGACCCGACGGCGTACGGCGTGGTCGAGTTCGACGAGAACGGCCAGGCCATCTCCATCGAGGAGAAGCCGGCCAAGCCCAAGTCCCGCTACGCCGTGCCGGGTCTGTACTTCTACGACAACCGCGTCGTCGAGATCGCCCGCGGCCTCAAGCCCAGCGCCCGCGGCGAACTGGAGATCACCGCGGTCAACGACGCGTACCTCCAGGCCGGTGAGTTGAATGTCACCATCCTCGACCGCGGTACCGCCTGGCTGGACACCGGGACGTTCGTCTCCATGGTCCAGGCCTCGGAGTTCGTCCGGGTCATCGAGGAACGCCAGGGCTTCAAGATCGGCTGCATCGAGGAAGCCGCCTGGCGCGCCGGCCTGATCGACTCCGCGCAGCTGCGCGCACTGGCCGAGCCGCTGCTCAAGAGCGGTTACGGCGACTACCTGCTGGGCCTGCTCAACGAGGAGGCAGCCCGATGAAGTTCCGCGAGCTCTCGATGGCCGGCGCCTACGAGATCACCCCCCAGCTGCACGGCGACCCGCGCGGCCTGTTCACCGAGTGGTACCGCTTCGACAAGCTGTCCGAGGTCGTCGGGCACCCGCTGAACCTGGCGCAGGCGAACCTCTCGGTCTCCTCGCGCGGTGTGGTCCGCGGCATCCACTTCGCCGACGTGCCGCGCGGCCAGGCCAAGTACGTCACCTGCGTCCGCGGCGCCGTCCTCGACGTCATCGTGGACCTGCGGGTCGGCTCGCCGACCTTCGGCCGCTGGGAGGGCGTCCGCCTGGACGACGTGGACCGCCGCGCGGTCTACCTCTCCGAGGGCCTCGGCCACGGGTTCTGCGCCCTGAGCGACGACGCCACGCTGTCGTACCTCTGCTCGGAGACGTACAACCCGACCGCCGAGCACTCGGTTCACCCGCTCGATCCCGAGCTGGGCATCGAATGGCCGGCCGACACCCCGCTGCTCTCCGCCCGCGACGAGGCCGCCCCCTCGCTCGCGCAGGCCGTCGCCACGGGCCTGCTGCCCGACTACGCCGTCTGCCGGGAGTTCACGGAGTCGCTGCGCGTGGACTGAGCTCCACCGCCCCCGTACGACGAAGGGCCGCACCCGACCGGGGTGCGGCCCTTCGTCGTACGGCGTGAGCCCGGAGCACCCGGACGGAGGAGTACCCGGACGGAGTACCCGGTCGCAGTACCCCACGGGCAACGGCGCAAGGAAAAGGGCCCCTTCCCCCTCGCGTGAGCGACGGGGAAGGGGCCCTTCCGTCAAACATGGTGCCCGCTCGCGCGAGCTACCAGGTCAGAACACGAATTACTTCGTGATCTTGGTGACCTGGCCGGCGCCGACCGTACGACCACCCTCACGGATGGCGAACTTCAGGCCCTCCTCCATGGCGACCGGCTGGATCAGCGCGACCGACATCTCGGTGTTGTCGCCCGGCATGACCATCTCGGTGCCCTGCGGGAGGGTCACGACGCCGGTCACGTCCGTGGTACGGAAGTAGAACTGCGGGCGGTAGTTGTTGAAGAACGGGGTGTGACGGCCACCCTCGTCCTTCGACAGGATGTAGGCCTGGGCCTCGAACTCGGTGTGCGGCGTGACCGAACCGGGCTTGATGATGACCTGGCCGCGCTCGACGTCCTCGCGCTTGATGCCACGGAGGAGCAGACCGACGTTCTCACCGGCCTGGCCCTCGTCGAGCAGCTTGCGGAACATCTCGATACCGGTGACCGTGGTGGTGGTCTTCTCTTCCTTGATACCGATGATGTCGACGGTCTCGTTGACCTTCAGGACACCACGCTCGATACGGCCGGTGACGACCGTACCGCGACCGGTGATCGTGAAGACGTCCTCGACGGGCATGAGGAACGGCTTCTCGGTGTCACGCGGCGGGGTGGGGATGGACTCGTCCACGGCCTTCATGAGGCCGAGGAGCTTCTCGCCCCACTCCTTGTCGCCCTCAAGGGCCTTCAGCGCGGAGACGCGGACGACCGGCAGGTCGTCGCCCGGGAACTCGTACTCGGAGAGCAGCTCACGGACCTCGAGCTCGACGAGCTCCAGGATCTCCTCGTCGTCCACCATGTCGGCCTTGTTCAGGGCGACGACGATGTACGGAACGCCGACCTGGCGGGCCAGGAGCACGTGCTCCTTGGTCTGCGGCATCGGGCCGTCGGTGGCGGCGACCACGAGGATGGCGCCGTCCATCTGCGCGGCACCGGTGATCATGTTCTTGATGTAGTCCGCGTGACCCGGGCAGTCGACGTGGGCGTAGTGACGCGCCTCGGTCTGGTACTCGACGTGCGCGATGGAGATGGTGATACCGCGCTGGCGCTCCTCAGGAGCCTTGTCGATCTGGTCGAAGGCCGAGGCCTCGTTCAGGTCCGGGTACGCGTCGTGCAGCACCTTGGTAATGGCGGCCGTGAGGGTCGTCTTACCGTGGTCAATGTGACCGATGGTGCCGATGTTGACGTGCGGCTTAGTCCGCTCGAACTTCGCCTTCGCCACGGGGGTCCTCCTGGAGAGTGGTTCTGTACGCCTTACTCATCGGCGCCAGGTGATCTTTGCTGGATTGCCGTCCCCACCGGGGCAACAAGAGATTTTCTCCTGAGGCCCCGGAGGTTCCGGTGATTAGCCTAAAGCGTGAACTCGGAAGAGTTACTCGCCCTTGGCCTTCGCGATGATCTCCTCGGCGACGTTCCTGGGAACCTCGGCGTAGGAGTCGAACTGCATCGAGTAGCTGGCGCGACCCGAGGTCTTGCTGCGGAGGTCTCCGACGTAGCCGAACATCTCCGAAAGCGGCACGAGGCCCTTCACGACGCGAGCGCCGCTGCGCTCCTCCATGGCCTGGATCTGGCCACGGCGAGAGTTGATGTCGCCGATGACATCGCCCATGTAGTCCTCGGGCGTGGTGACCTCAACGGCCATCATCGGCTCAAGGAGCACGGGAGAAGCCTTGCGCGCGGCCTCCTTGAAGGCCTGCGAACCGGCGATCTTGAACGCGAGCTCGGAGGAGTCGACCTCGTGGTAGCCACCGTCGAGAAGGATGACGCGGACGCCGGTCATCTCGTAGCCGGCGAGGATGCCGAACTGCATGGCCTCCTGCGCGCCCGCGTCGACCGAAGGGATGTACTCCTTCGGGATGCGGCCACCGGTGACCTTGTTCACGAACTCGTAGGCAGGGCCCTCGGAGTCCGTGATCGGCTCGATCGCGATCTGCACCTTGGCGAACTGACCGGTACCACCGGTCTGCTTCTTGTGGGTGTAGTCGTGACGCTCGACGGCCTTGCGGATCGTCTCGCGGTACGCGACCTGCGGCTTGCCGACGTTGGCCTCGACCTTGAACTCACGGCGCATACGGTCGACCAGCACCTCAAGGTGCAGCTCGCCCATACCACCGATGATGGTCTGGCCGGTCTCCTCGTCCGAGTGAACCTGGAAGGAGGGGTCCTCCTCCGCGAGACGCTGGATGGCGACACCCAGCTTCTCCTGGTCACCCTTGGACTTGGGCTCGATGGCGACCTGGATGACCGGGGCCGGGAAGTCCATGGACTCCAGGATGACCTGGTCCTTCTCGTCGCACAGCGTCTCACCGGTGGTGGTCTGCTTCAGGCCCATGACGGCGACGATGTCGCCGGCGCCCACCGAGTCGATCTCCTCACGCTTGTTCGCGTGCATGCGGTAGATCTTGCCGATGCGCTCCTTCTTGCCCTTGACGGAGTTCGTCACGGCAGTGCCGGACTCCAGGCGGCCCGAGTAAACCCGGACGAAGGTGAGCTTGCCGAGGTGCGGGTCGCTCATGATCTTGAACGCCAGCGCCGCGAGGGGCTCGTCGTCGGACGGCTTGCGCTTGACGACCAGCTCCGCGTCCTTGACGTCGTGGCCCTCGATGGCCTCGACGTCCAGCGGCGACGGCAGGTAGCGGACCACGGCGTCGAGCAGGGGCTGAACACCCTTGTTCTTGAACGCGGTGCCACAGAACACCGCGGTGACCGTGGTGCCCTTCGACTTGCCGGACGCGATGATGATGCGACGGACGGCGGCGTGCAGCTGCTCCACGGACGGCTCCTCGCCGTTCAGGAAGAGCTCCATGATCTCGTCGTCGTTCTCGGCGACGGTCTCGACCAGCTTGCCGCGCCACTCTTCAGCGGCCTCGGTGTGCGTGGCCGGGATGTCGACGATGTCGTACATCTCGCCCTTGGTCGCCTCGGCGGACCAGACGAACGCCTTCATGGTGACGAGGTCGACGACACCCTGGAAGTCGGCCTCGGCGCCGATCGGCAGCTGCATGACGATCGGAACAGCGCCCAGGCGCTCCTCGATCATGTCGACGCAGCGGTGGAACTCGGCACCGGTGCGGTCCAGCTTGTTGACGAAGCAGATCCGCGGCACGCCGTAACGGTCGGCCTGACGCCACACCGTCTCCGACTGCGGCTCCACACCGGCGACACCGTCGAACACGGTGACGGCACCGTCGAGGACGCGGAGCGAACGCTCCACCTCGACCGTGAAGTCCACGTGGCCCGGGGTGTCGATGATGTTGATGGTGTGGTCGACGTCCTCCAGCGGCCAGTGGCAGGTCGTCGCGGCGGACGTGATGGTGATGCCGCGCTCCTGCTCCTGCTCCATCCAGTCCATCGTGGCAGCGCCGTCGTGGACTTCACCGATCTTGTACGAGACACCGGTGTAGAACAGGATGCGCTCGGTGGTGGTCGTCTTGCCCGCGTCGATGTGGGCCATGATCCCAATGTTGCGGACCTTGGCCAGGTCAAGCGAAGTGGTAGCCATAAGGCTTCAGTCTTCTCTCGGTCTCGATGTGGGGTGGGACTACCAGCGGTAGTGCGCGAAGGCCTTGTTGGACTCGGCCATCTTGTGCGTGTCCTCACGCTTCTTGACGGCCGCACCGAGGCCGTTCGAGGCGTCGAGGAGCTCGTTCATGAGGCGCTCGGTCATGGTCTTCTCGCGACGGGCGCGGGAGTAACCGACCAGCCAGCGCAGCGCGAGGGTGGACTGACGGCCGGGCTTGACCTCGACCGGGACCTGGTAGGTCGCGCCACCGACACGGCGGGACTTGACCTCAAGCGACGGCTTGACGTTCTCCAGCGCGCGCTTCAGCGTGATGACCGGGTCGTTGCCGGTCTTCTCGCGGAGGCCTTCCATGGCGCCGTAGACGATGCGCTCGGCGGTGGAGCGCTTGCCGTTCAGCAGGATCTTGTTGATGAGCGAGGTCACCAGAGGAGATGCGTAGACCGGGTCGATGATGACCGGGCGCTTCGGGGCGGGGCCCTTACGAGGCATTCTTACTTCTCCTTCTTGGCGCCGTAGCGGCTGCGGGCCTGCTTGCGGTTCTTGACAGCCTGGGTGTCAAGCGCACCGCGGATGATCTTGTAACGAACACCCGGCAGGTCCTTCACACGGCCACCACGCACGAGCACGATCGAGTGCTCCTGCAGGTTGTGTCCCTCACCCGGAATGTAAGCGGTGACCTCGATGCCGGAGGTCAGACGCACACGCGCGACCTTGCGGAGCGCCGAGTTCGGCTTCTTCGGGGTGGTCGTGAACACACGCGTGCAGACGCCGCGGCGCTGGGGCGAAGCCTCAAGCGCGGGCGTCTTCGTCTTCTCGACCTTGTCCTGCCGGCCCTTACGGACCAGCTGCTGGATCGTAGGCACTACTTCTCCGGTTTCTGTGTGCCGTGTAGTGAAGCTAACCTGGAACTTTGCCGACCCACGCGGTCGGGTGTGTCGGATCCGGCGGACCTCCGCGCAAGCACGGAAACGCATGGATCGCGGTGGCTGATTCGGCTCGCCTTGCGGTTGATGGACACGCACGGGAGCCCAGGCACACCCCAGGCACAAGGTCTGAGCGTACCTATCGCACGGACTCCGGTCAAAACAAAAGCCCGGCCCCCACCGGGCCCCCATTCCCGCCGGTCATGTGCCGCTTGGCCAAGCGCCCGCCCGGGCCGTCCCGACTCGCGCGTACGGGAGGGGCGTGGTAACGGGGGCACCCGGCTCCGGCAGCCCCGGCAGCCGTACCCCCGGCCACTAAACTGCGTCAGCGATTCAGCCGCGAACCGCACGAACCGCACGATCACCAGGGAGCAGGACATTGGGGACGGTCACCTCGGAGCCGACGGCGGCGGACAGCCCCGCCCACCCGTCGCCCCGCCGCCGCCTCCAGCGGCTCCCGCGCCGGACCCGGCGCACGTACGGCCCCCTGCTCGCCTTCCTGATCACCTCGGCCGCCTTCTGCTCGGCCTGGGTGGCGCGCGGCACCTTCCCCTTCGGTGACACCGGCCGGGCCATCAACGACCAGGCCAACCAGTACGTGCCCTTCCACCGGGCGCTGTGGGACCTGGTCCACGGGCAGGCCGCCGGCGACCTGCTCTTCACCTGGCGCGGCGGCTTCGGCCAGCAGTTCCTGTCCGACTACCACACGTACCTCGGCAACCCGTTCTCCTGGCTGGCCGTGCTCGTCCCGCGCGCCCACGTCGACCTCGCCGTCTTCGTGATCACCCCGGTGACGATGGGCACCGCCGCCGCCCTGATGACCGTCTACCTCGGCAAGCTGCATCCCGGCCCGGGATGGCAGCGCGGGGTGCTCGGCGCCTGCTACGGCCTGTGCGGCTGGGCCCTGAGCGACGCCTCGTACATCCCGATGTGGCTGTGGGGCCTGGTCGCGCTCCCGCTGCTCGGCATCGCCGTCGAGTGGTGCCTGGAGGAGCGCCGCTGGCCCGGGGTGGCGCTGTTCGTGGCGCTCGCCTGGTTCGGCAACTTCTACACCGCGATGATGGCCACGATGGCGGCCTGCGTACTGCTCGGCATCCGGCTGGCCACCCGCGACATGACGGGGGCGCAGCGGCTGCGGGCGGTCTGGCGGGCCTCGACCGCCGCGGCGACCGGAATTCTGCTGACCCTTCCGCTCCTCCTGCCGTCGTTCCTGTCCAGCGGTGCCGCCCAGCCGACGGAGGCCGGGGCCTTCGACCCGGTGCGGATCGAGGTCTTCCTGGCCGGGATGCTCCCGGCCACCCACCTGTGGGGCGGCCGGCCGCGGCTGTACGTGGCCTCGCTCGGCCTGGTCCTCGCCGGATCGTTCGTCCTCAACACCGCCGTCGCACGCCGGACCCGCCTGGTGTGGGCGGCGGCGGTGGTGCTGGTGGCGGCGTCGTTCCAGTTCCCGCCCACCCAGTACCTGTGGCACGGCCTGGCCGTCCCGAACGGCAATCCGTACCGCGAGACCTTCGTCTTCAGCGGGCTGGTGGTGATGGCCGCCTGGCTGGCCCTGGCCAACCGGCCGCGCCCGCTCCACCTGGCGGCGTCGGCGGGGCTGCTGGTCGCGGCCACGTTCCTGCTCCGGCACACCGACGACTTCGGCGGCTGGACCTGGCGGGCGGTACTCGTCGGCGGGGGCGTCTCCCTCCTCGCGCTGGTCCTGCTCGCGCTCGGCGACAAGCGCCGCTTCCTGATCCCCGTGGCGGCCGTCCTCATGGTCGGCGCGGTCTTCGCGGAGTCCACCGTGGCGGCCGCGAACGCGGACGCCCGCCGGGCCCGGGAGCGCTGGGCGAAGCCGGTCGCCACCTCGAACCGCTCCGTCAACGAGCACGGGGAGGCCGTCCGGGGGGTGGACGGCTGGCCCGCGTACCGGACGGACTCGGGCGCGCCGCAGACCTCGTACAACGACGCCCTGGCGCTGCGTGCGGAGGGCCCGCAGTACTACAGCAGCTACCTCCCGGAGGTCACCTACCAGGCCCTGGAGCCGCTGGGCTACGGCTTCAAGAACGACGGCCGGACCTTCTTCGGCGCCGACAACCCGGTGCTCGACGCGATCTTCTCGATCGGCGCCCGCGTCCGGCCCGGGGCCGCGGAGGGCGGCTGGACGGCCACCCGCTCCCCCGCGCCCCCGCTGGTGACGGTCCGCAGCGGGGCGTACGCGTCCCCCAACCCGGCGGACAGCGTCTACGCCCGCCAGGAGAACGTCCTCGGCGCCACCGTCTACGAGGTCCCGCCGGTCACCCGGGGTGGCAGTTCCACCGAGCAGACCTACACGGCCCGCTGCACGCCCGGCTCGGAGGCGTACTGGTTCTCCCCGGCCCTCTACGGCACCCTCACCGCCGGCGGCGCCGAGCACCGCCTGGAGGACCGGATGACCGGCGTGCTGAAGCTCGGCCCGGTCCCCGCGGACGGCACCCTCCCGGTCACGGTGCACACCCGCACCGAGGGCGCCACGGCCGGGGACCACGCCGTCGGCTGCCTGGACCGCGGCAGGCTGGACGCGGCGGTCACCCACCTCACCCGCACCGGCGCGACCGCGGTCGACGTGGGCGGCCACACCATCGAGGCCACCCTCCCGCAGGGCACCACGGGCACCGCGGTCCTCGCGACGACGGCCGTCCCCGGCTGGCAGTGCTCCGCCCCGATCCGCCCCTTCCACGGCCTGCTCGCCCTCCCCGTATCCCCGGGCACCACGAAGCTCTCCTGCACCTTCACCCCCAAGGGCCTCACCCCCGGCCTGGCCGCCGCCACCCTCGCCCTCCTGGCCCTCACCTCGGTCACGGTCGCCGGAGCCCGCCGCCGGCGCCGGGCCTGACGGGCGGCTCGCAGCCGTCCTCCAGCCGGCGCGCAGGCGGCTGAGGACCGGCACAGGGCCGGCTGACGGCCGCCCAGGGCTCCGGGGGCGGCTCCCCGGCCGGGTAACACGAAGAAGCCCCCCGCCGCTCCTCTCGGAGCGACGGGGGGCTTCCTCTTACGAGTCTCAGCCGTTGTACGGGCCGTAGTCGTAGTCCTCCAGCGGGACCGCCTGGCCGGAGCCGGTGCCGAAGGGCGAGTAGTCGATGTCGTCGTAGCCGACGGCCGAGTACATCGCGGCCTTCGCCTCCTCGGTGGGCTCGACCCGGATGTTGCGGTAGCGGGCGAGGCCCGTACCGGCCGGGATGAGCTTACCGATGATGACGTTCTCCTTGAGGCCGATGAGGCTGTCGGACTTGGCGTTGATCGCCGCATCCGTCAGGACTCGGGTCGTCTCCTGGAAGGAGGCGGCCGACAGCCAGGACTCCGTCGCCAGCGAGGCCTTGGTGATACCCATCAGCTGCGGACGGCCGGAGGCGGGGTGACCGCCCTCGGTGACCACACGACGGTTCTCGGTCTCGAACTTCGAGCGCTCGACGAGCTCGCCCGGCAGGAGCTCCGCGTCGCCGGACTCGATGATCGTCACGCGGCGCAGCATCTGCCGGATGATGATCTCGATGTGCTTGTCGTGGATCGACACGCCCTGCGAGTTGTAGACCTTCTGGACCTCGCCGACCAGGTGGACCTGGACGGCACGCTGGCCGAGGATGCGCAGCACGTCGTGCGGGTTGGTGGCACCCGCGGTGAGCTTCTGGCCCACCTCGACGTGGTCGCCCTCGTGCACGATGACCTTGGCGCGCTTCGAGATCGGGAACGCCGTCTCGTCGCTGCCGTCGTCCGGCGTGATGACGATCTTCTTCGTTTTCTCGGTCTCCTCGATCCGCACGCGGCCGGCGGCCTCGGAGATCGGGGCGACACCCTTCGGGGTACGGGCCTCGAAGAGCTCGACGACACGCGGCAGACCCTGCGTGATGTCGTCACCGGCCACACCACCGGTGTGGAAGGTACGCATCGTCAGCTGGGTACCGGGCTCACCGATGGACTGGGCGGCGATGATGCCGACCGCCTCACCGATGTCGACCAGCTTGCCGGTGGCGAGGGAGCGTCCGTAGCAGAAGGCACAGGTGCCGACCGCGGACTCACAGGTCAGGACCGAGCGGGTCTTGACCTCCTCGACGCCGTTGGCGACCAGGGCGTCGATCAGGACGTCACCGAGGTCGACGTTGGCCGGCGCGATGACCTTGCCGTCGATGACCACGTCTTCGGCCAGCATGCGGGCGTAGACCGAGGTCTCGACGTCGTCGGCCTTGCGCAGCACGCCGTCCTCGCCGCGGACGGCGATCTTCAGCTTCAGGCCGCGCTCGGTACCGCAGTCCTCCTCGCGGATGATCACGTCCTGCGAGACGTCCACCAGACGACGGGTCAGGTAACCCGAGTCGGCGGTACGCAGGGCGGTGTCCGCCAGACCCTTACGGGCACCGTGCGTGGAGATGAAGTACTCCAGAACGGTGAGGCCCTCACGGAAGGACGCCTTGATCGGACGCGGGATGGTCTCGTTCTTCGCGTTCGACACCAGACCACGCATACCGGCGATCTGCCTCATCTGCATCATGTTTCCTCGGGCACCCGAGTCAACCATCATGAAGATGGGGTTGGTCTTGGGGAAGTTCGCGTTCATCGCCTCGGCAACCTCGTTGGTCGCCTTGGTCCAGATCGCGATGAGCTCCTGCGTGCGCTCGTCCTTGGTGATCAGACCGCGCTCGTACTGCTTCTGGACCTTCTCGTCCATCGCCTCGTAGCCCGCGACGATGGCCTTCTTGGCCTCGGGCACGACGACGTCGGAGATGGCCACGGTGACGCCCGAACGGGTCGCCCAGTGGAAGCCGGCCGCCTTCAGGTTGTCGAGCGTCGCCGCCACGATGACCTTGGGGTAGCGCTCGGCCAGGTCGTTGACGATCTCGGAGAGCTGCTTCTTGCCCACCGAGTAGTCGACGAACGGGTAGTCCTCGGGCAGCAGCTCGTTGAAGAGCGCACGGCCCAGCGAGGTCTTCAGACGGAAGCTGTCGCCCGGCTGGAACTCCTGCTCGCCCTCCTCGGCCACCGGCGGCACCCAGCCGCGCGGCGGGATGGTGCCCACCGGGAAGCGGATGTCGACCTGCGACTGCAGCGCGAGCTCACCGGCGTCGAACGCCATGATCGCCTCGGCCGTGGAGCCGAACGCGCGGCCCTCGCCCTTGGTGTCACGGAGGTCACCGTCGGTGGTCAGGAAGAACAGACCGAGGACCATGTCCTGGGTCGGCATCGTGACCGGACGGCCGTCGGCCGGCTTGAGGATGTTGTTCGAGGACAGCATCAGGATGCGGGCCTCGGCCTGCGCCTCCGCGGAGAGCGGCAGGTGCACGGCCATCTGGTCACCGTCGAAGTCCGCGTTGAACGCGGTGCAGACGAGCGGGTGGATCTGGATGGCCTTGCCTTCGACCAGCTGGGGCTCGAAGGCCTGGATGCCGAGACGGTGCAGCGTGGGCGCACGGTTCAGCAGCACCGGGTGCTCGGCGATGACCTCTTCGAGCACGTCGTACACGACCGTGCGGCCGCGCTCGACCATGCGCTTCGCCGACTTGATGTTCTGCGCGTGGTTCAGGTCGACCAGGCGCTTCATCACGAACGGCTTGAAGAGCTCCAGCGCCATGGCCTTGGGCAGGCCGCACTGGTGCAGCTTCAGCTGCGGACCGACGACGATCACGGAACGCGCGGAGTAGTCCACGCGCTTGCCGAGGAGGTTCTGACGGAATCGACCCTGCTTGCCCTTCAGCATGTCGCTGAGGGACTTCAGCGGACGGTTGCCGGGGCCCGTGACCGGGCGACCGCGACGGCCGTTGTCGAAGAGGGCGTCGACCGCCTCCTGGAGCATGCGCTTCTCGTTGTTCACGATGATCTCGGGCGCACCGAGGTCGAGAAGGCGCTTCAGGCGGTTGTTGCGGTTGATCACGCGGCGGTACAGGTCGTTCAGGTCGGAGGTCGCGAAGCGGCCACCGTCCAGCTGCACCATCGGACGCAGGTCCGGCGGGATCACCGGGACGCAGTCCAGCACCATGCCCTTGGGGCTGTTGCTGGTCTGCAGGAACGCGGAGACGACCTTGAGGCGCTTGAGCGCACGGGTCTTCTTCTGGCCCTTGCCGGTACGGATGATCTCGCGGAGGCGCTCGGCCTCCTCCTCCAGGTCGAAGGACTCCAGGCGCTTCTGCAGCGCCGCGGCACCCATCGAGCCGTCGAAGTACGTGCCGAAGCGGTCACGCAGCTCGCGGTAGAGCAGCTCGTCACCCTCAAGGTCCTGGACCTTCAGGTTCTTGAAGCGGTTCCACACCTCGTCGAGGCGGTCGATCTCGCGCTGGGCGCGGTCGCGGAGCTGCTTCATCTCGCGCTCGGCGCCTTCGCGCACCTTGCGGCGCACGTCGGCCTTCGCGCCCTCGGCCTCAAGCTCGGCCAGGTCGGTCTCAAGCTTCTTGGCACGGCCTTCGAGGTCCGCGTCACGGCGGTTCTCGATCTGCTGGCGCTCGACGGAGACGTGGGCCTCCAGCGACGGCAGGTCGCGCTGGCGGCGCTCGTCGTCGACGAACGTGATCATGTACGCGGCGAAGTAGATGACCTTCTCAAGGTCCTTCGGCGCGAGGTCCAGCAGGTAGCCCAGGCGCGACGGGACGCCCTTGAAGTACCAGATGTGGGTGACGGGAGCGGCAAGCTCGATGTGGCCCATCCGCTCACGACGCACCTTGGCGCGCGTGACCTCGACGCCACAGCGCTCACAGATGATGCCCTTGAAGCGGACACGCTTGTACTTGCCGCAGTAGCACTCCCAGTCCCGGGTCGGACCGAAGATCTTCTCGCAGAAGAGTCCGTCCTTCTCGGGCTTGAGGGTGCGGTAGTTGATGGTCTCCGGCTTCTTTACCTCGCCGTGCGACCAGGTTCGGATGTCGTCCGCGGTGGCAAGGCCGATCCGCAGCTCGTCGAAGAAGTTGACGTCGAGCACTGTGCGTCAATCCCTCTTTCGGGGTCGAGTCTCAATCATGGTCTGAACGGTCCCGGGGATGACGGGGGGCTCTTGAGCGAGCCCCCCGCCAGGCCCGTCAGACCTCTTCGACGCTGCTCGGCTCACGCCGGGACAGGTCGATACCGAGCTCCTCCGCCGCGCGGAAGACGTCCTCGTCGGTGTCGCGCATCTCGATGGACATGCCGTCCGAGGACAGCACCTCCACGTTGAGGCAGAGCGACTGCATTTCCTTGATGAGCACCTTGAAGGACTCGGGAATGCCCGGCTCGGGGATGTTCTCGCCCTTGACGATGGCCTCGTAGACCTTCACGCGGCCGGTGACGTCGTCGGACTTGATGGTCAGCAGCTCCTGGAGGGCGTAGGCGGCGCCGTACGCCTCAAGCGCCCACACCTCCATCTCACCGAAGCGCTGGCCACCGAACTGCGCCTTACCACCCAGCGGCTGCTGCGTGATCATCGAGTACGGACCGGTCGACCGCGCGTGGAGCTTGTCGTCGACCAGGTGGTGGAGCTTGAGGATGTACATGTACCCGACCGAGATCGGGTCCGGGAACGGCTCGCCGGAGCGGCCGTCGAACAGACGCGCCTTGCCGGACGGGAGGACCAGGCGGTCACCGTCGCGGTTCGGGATGGTGTGCTCGAACAGGCCGGCGAGCTCGTCCTCGCGGGCACCGTCGAACACCGGGGTCGCGACGTTCGTACCGGGCGCGACCTTGTCGGCGCCGATCGCCTTGAGGCGCTCGGCCCAGTCCTCCGCGAGGCCGGAGACGTCCCAGCCGCGACTGGCGAGCCAGCCGAGGTGGATCTCCAGGACCTGTCCCGGGTTCATTCGGGACGGGACACCCAGCGGGTTCAGGATGATGTCGACCGGGGTGCCGTCCTCCAGGAAGGGCATGTCCTCGATCGGAAGGATCTTGGAGATGACACCCTTGTTGCCGTGGCGGCCGGCGAGCTTGTCACCGTCGGTGATCTTGCGCTTCTGGGCGACGTAGACGCGGACCAGCTGGTTCACGCCCGGGGGAAGCTCGTCGCCCTCCTCGCGGTCGAAGACGCGGACACCGATGACCTTGCCGATCTCACCGTGAGGGACCTTGAGCGAGGTGTCACGCACCTCGCGGGCCTTCTCACCGAAGATCGCGCGGAGCAGGCGCTCCTCCGGGGTCAGCTCGGTCTCACCCTTGGGCGTGACCTTGCCGACCAGGATGTCGCCGGCGACGACGTCCGCACCGATGCGGATGATGCCGCGCTCGTCGAGGTCGGCGAGGACCTCCTCGGAGACGTTCGGGATGTCCCGGGTGATCTCCTCGGGGCCCAGCTTGGTGTCACGGGCGTCGACCTCGTGCTCCTCGATGTGGATCGAGGAGAGGACGTCGTCCTGCACGAGGCGCTGCGACAGGATGATCGCGTCCTCGTAGTTGTGGCCTTCCCACGGCATGAACGCGACGAGCAGGTTCTTGCCGAGGGCCATCTCGCCCTCTTCGGTCGCCGGACCGTCGGCCAGGACCTGGCCCTCGACGATCCGGTCGCCCTCGTTGACGATGACCTTCTGGTTGACCGAGGTGCCCTGGTTCGAGCGGGAGAACTTGGCGACGCGGTACGTGGTGTACGTGCCGTCGTCGTTGCCGACGGTGATGTAGTCGGCCGAGACCTCCTGGACGACACCGTCCTTCTCCGCCTTGATCGAGTCACCGGCGTCGACCGCACAGCGGTACTCCATGCCGGTGCCGACGAGCGGGGCCTCCGCCTTGATGAGCGGAACGGCCTGGCGCATCATGTTCGCGCCCATGAGGGCACGGTTGGCGTCGTCGTGCTCAAGGAAGGGGATCATCGCGGTCGCGACGGACACCATCTGGCGCGGGGAGACGTCCATGTAGTCGACGTCGTCGCCGGCGATGTAGTCGATCTCGCCGCCACGACGGCGGACGAGGACGCGGTTCTCGGTGAAGCGCATCTCGTCGTTCAGCGCGGCGTTCGCCTGGGCGATGACGAAGCGGTCTTCCTCGTCGGCCGTCAGGTAGTCGACCTCGTCGGTGACGACACCGTCCACGACCTTGCGGTACGGGGTCTCGACGAAGCCGAACGCGTTGACGCGGCCGTAGGAGGCGAGCGAGCCGATCAGACCGATGTTCGGGCCTTCGGGGGTCTCGATCGGGCACATGCGGCCGTAGTGCGACGGGTGGACGTCACGGACCTCGAAGCCGGCCCGCTCACGGGACAGACCGCCGGGGCCCAGCGCCGACAGGCGGCGCTTGTGGGTCAGACCCGACAGCGGGTTGTTCTGGTCCATGAACTGCGACAGCTGGCTGGTGCCGAAGAACTCCTTGATGGAGGCGACGACCGGCCGGATGTTGATCAGGGTCTGCGGCGTGATCGCCTCGACGTCCTGGGTGGTCATGCGCTCGCGCACGACGCGCTCCATACGGGCCAGACCCGTACGGACCTGGTTCTGGATGAGCTCGCCGACGTTGCGCAGACGACGGTTGCCGAAGTGGTCGATGTCGTCGGTCTCGACGACGATCGAACGGCCCGACTCACCGGTGGTCTCGGTCTCGCCCGCGTGGAGCTTCACGAGGTACTTGATCGTCGCGATGATGTCGTCGGTGGTCAGCACACCGGCGTCGAGCGGCTCGTCGGCGCCGAGCTTCTTGTTCACCTTGTAGCGGCCGACCTTGGCGAGGTCGTAGCGCTTCGGGTTGAAGTAGAGGTTCTCCAGCAGCGTCTGAGCGGCCTCGCGGGTCGGCGGCTCGCCCGGGCGCAGCTTGCGGTAGATGTCGAGCAGCGCGTCGTCCTGGCCCTGGGTGTGGTCCTTCTCCAGGGTGGCGCGCATGGACTCGTACTCGCCGAACTCCTCAAGGATCTGCTCGGTGGTCCAGCCGAGGGCCTTCAGGAGGACGGTGACGGACTGCTTGCGCTTGCGGTCGATGCGGACACCGACCATGTCGCGCTTGTCGACCTCCATCTCCAGCCAGGCACCCCGGGACGGGATGATCTTGGCGGAGAAGATGTCCTTGTCGGACGTCTTGTCGATGGAGGAGTCGAAGTAGACACCGGGGGAACGGACGAGCTGCGACACCACGACACGCTCGGTGCCGTTGATGACGAAGGTGCCCTTGTTGGTCATGAGCGGGAAGTCGCCCATGAAGACCGTCTGAGACTTGATCTCTCCGGTCTCGTTGTTCGTGAACTCGGCGGTAACGAAGAGCGGCGCCGCGTACGTGAAGTCGCGCTCCTTGCACTCGTCGACAGAGTTCTTCGCCGGCTCGAACCGGTGGTCGCGGAAGGTCAGCGACATCGACCCGGAGAAGTCCTCGATCGGCGAGATCTCCTCGAAGATCTCTTCCAGACCGGACTTGGTGGGGACGTCCTGTCCACTCTCAAGCGCCGACTCGACGCGAGACTTCCAGGCGGCATTGCCGAGCAGCCAGTCAAAGCTCTCGGTCTGCAGCGCCAGGAGGTTCGGAACCTCGAGGGGCTCCTTGATCTTTGCAAAGGAGATGCGCAGCGGGGCGGTGCTGGCACCGTTGTTCGTATTGGTCGAGGCGTTGCGCGAGGCGGCCAAGAGGGGGTCCTTCCGAGGGCTCGGACTCACTACGCGCGTACCGGTCCCAGCCGGCACAGAAGACGGACTGCGCCTGATTTGACCAAAAGGCCAGATCAGGACGATCAATCAAGTGTGCTCAAGCGTGGGCATGCCCCTGGCGACGGGCAGGGGACAGCTAACAGGCAGCGCAAAGGGTCAGTGTAGCCACTTGGCTCACTGATGTCCAGACCAGGTTTCCGGAAACCGGCAACAGGCCTTCCCCACGTCTCTTCACACCAGCACTACTCAACCCAACACTGCGTCCCACGCTGCGGTACTCGCGCACGGAGCGCGTATCAGTACTGCCCTCTTCGTAGTCGATCCATGCCTCGGATCGCCGATCCGTGTGGTTCACGGATCCCGGACCGGGCGGACCGGTCTCACAACGGGTCTGAGAATTGCGCGCCTCGTGCCGTTCGTCAAGGCCCCCTGCTCCGTGCGGATCATCTGCGGACCCTGGCGCGGGGCAACGAAGATCACCCTACTCCCCAACGAGAGCAGGGCAAGTCAGGCACTGCGGGTACGCCGAAGGGCGACCACCCTTACGGGTGATCGCCCTTCGCAGGGACCCACAGGGGGCCCCAGAGGTGTTACTTGACCTCGACAGCCGCGCCGGCAGCCTTGAGGGCCTCGGCGGCCTTGTCAGCGGCCTCCTTGTTGACCTTCTCAAGGACCGGCTTCGGGGTGCCGTCGACGAGGTCCTTGGCCTCCTTCAGACCCAGGGAGGTCAGCTCACGCACGACCTTGATGACCTGGATCTTCTTGTCGCCGGCGCCGGTGAGGATGACGTCGAACTCGTCCTTCTCCTCGACGGCCTCGGCAGCGCCACCGGCACCACCGGCGGGGGCGGCAACGGCGACGGCCGCGGCGGCGGTGACGTCGAACTTCTCCTCGAAGGCCTTCACGAACTCGGAGAGCTCGATGAGGGTCATCTCCTCGAACTGGGCGAGGAGGTCGTCCTGAGAGAGCTTCGCCATGATGGGCGATCCTTCCACTAATTCGGCAGGTGCCGGATGTATATAGAGGCGGGCGTAACGGCCCGCTGCGACCCACGCACTAGGCGGCGTGGATCAATGCGCGAGCCGAATTACTCGGCACCGCCCTGCTCGGCGAGCTTGACGCGAAGCGCTTCCGCGGTGCGGACGAACTTCGACGGCAGCGCCTGGAAGAGCGAGGCAGCCTGGGACTGCTTGCCCTTGAACGCGCCGGCCAGCTTGCTGAGCAGAACCTCGCGGGACTCAAGGTCCGCAAGCTTCTTGATGTCGTCTGCGGAGAGAGCCTTACCGTCAAGGACACCGGCCTTGATGATGAGGTTCGGGTTCTCCTTGGCGAAGTCACGCAGGGCCTTCGCCGACTCCACCGGGTCACCGGTGATGAAGGCGACCGCGGTCGGACCAGCGAAGTGCTCGTCCAGTGCGGTGATCCCGGCCTGGTTGGCCGCAATCTTGGTCAGCGTGTTCTTCACCACGGCGTACTGGGCGTTCTCACCGAGGGAGCGACGCAGCGTCTTGAGCTGCTTGACGGTGAGACCCCGGTACTCGGTCAGCACGGCGGCGTTGGAGCTCTGGAACGCGTCCGTGAGCTCGGCCACCGATGCAGCCTTGTTGGGCGTCGGCATATGCGTCGGCCTCCTTCCGGGTGATGAGGACCGCTCAGAAGGGGCTGACATACAAAACGCCCCGGCGCAGGCGCCAGGGCGTAGCTCGACCGGATGAAATCCGGGAACTCTTCCACAGTCACCTGCGCGGGTCGTCCGCATGGAGCGGATCCTTCGGCCACCGCACCCTTGCGAGCACGGCAACGACCAGCGGTCTTTGGCTTCCGGGGAAGACTACGCGACCGTGCACCGGTCAGGCAAATCGGTCAGCCGGCGGCACCGTCCGGGGGCCGGGAACGGCTCAGTGACCGAGGCCCTTCAGCGTGTCCTCGGCCTCCTTGAGCTTGCGCTCGGTCTCCTTCTGCACGGCGTCGAAGTCGGTGACCTGGTCCGCGGGCGGGCCGCCACGGCGGGCGCCTTGCCGAAGTCGGAGAACTTCGCCGTGGTCTTCGCCGCGCCCTTCTCGTCCGTGAGGACGGAGTCCACCCGGACCGGGTGGCCCTCCTTGTCGATCCACAGATCGAAGGCGGCGGACGCCCGGCTTGTCCGGGGAACCCAGCTCGATCTTCATCCACGGCTTGCCGCCGTTCTTTTCCTTCTCCATCGGCGAGTACACGGTGTCGCCGATCATGACGGTGTGCTTGCCGCCGCTCGTGGTGTCCGAGCTGAACGGGTACCAGTCCTTGACCCCGGTTTCCTCGCGGGTCTTGCCGTCGGCCTCCACGGTGGACACGGAGGCCTTGGCGAACTTGGCCGGCACCGTCTTCCTGTACGAGGCCCTGACCGCTTCCGCGGGCTTCTGGGCGGTCTTCCCCGCGGTCGGCGCCCCGCCGTCCCTGTCACCCTTGCCCGCGCCCCCGTCGGAGCCGCAGGCCGTCAGAGCGGCCACCAGCAGTGCGCCACCCGCCAGGGCCGCGTCCGTCCGTACCCGGACCACCTTGTTTCATTGCGTTCTTCCCCCGCGAATGGATCTTGATCCGACCCTACGTGCCGGTCCGGGCGGGGAAAAAGCGGAACGGGCCCCTCGCCGCCCTGTGAAGGGGGCGAGGGGCCCGATCAGCCACTCAGGTGAGCCGTCAGGCTCAGACCGCGGCCGGGTCTTCCTCGACGAGGAGGTTCCGGGTGCGGTTGGAGTCCAGCTGGATGCCGGGGCCCATGGTGGTGCTCAGGGCGGCCTTCTTGACGTAGCGGCCCTTCGCGGCGGACGGCTTCAGACGGAGGATCTCCTCCAGCGCCGCGCCGTAGTTCTCGACCAGCTGCTCATCGGTGAAGGAGACCTTGCCGATGATGAAGTGCAGGTTCGAGTGCTTGTCGACACGGAACTCGATCTTGCCGCCCTTGATGTCCGTGACAGCCTTCGCCACGTCCATGGTGACGGTGCCCGTCTTCGGGTTGGGCATCAGGCCACGGGGACCGAGCACGCGGCCGAGGCGGCCGACCTTGCCCATGAGGTCCGGGGTGGCGACAACCGCGTCGAACTCGTTGAGGCGGTTGCCCTTGGCGATCTCGTTGATCAGCTCGTCGTCGCCGACAATGTCGGCGCCGGCGGCTTCCGCGGCCGCAGCACGGTCACCGGTCGCGAAGACCAGGACCCGGGCGGTCTTGCCGGTGCCGTGCGGGAGGTTCACGGTGCCACGGACCATCTGGTCGGCCTTGCGCGGGTCGACACCCAGGCGGAAGGCGACCTCGACGGTGGCGTCGAACTTGGTCGTGGAGGTCTCCTTGGCGAGACGGACGGCTTCGAGCGGGGCGTACAGCTTCTCCCGGTCGACCTTGGCGTCCGCAGCGCGGAGAGTCTTGCTGCGCTTCACTTCTGCTCCTGTGTTTCGGATTCAGGCATGGAGTCGTGGTGCGGGCCAGCGCTTGGCCCTACCACTGGTGGTGCTGGGGGTGGCTGGATCAGCCCTCGACCGTGACGCCCATCGAACGCGCGGTGCCGGCGATGATCTTGATCGCGGCGTCGACGTCGTTGGCGTTCAGGTCGGGCATCTTCAGCTCGGCGATCTCGCGGACCTGGGCGCCGGTGAGCTTGGCGACCTTGGTCTTGTGGGGCTCGCCGGAGCCCTTCTCGATGCCTGCGGCCTTCAGGATCAGGCGCGCGGCCGGCGGCGTCTTGGTGATGAAGGTGAAGGAGCGGTCCTCGTAGACCGTGATCTCCACCGGCACGACCATGCCACGCTGCGACTCGGTCGCGGCGTTGTAGGCCTTGCAGAACTCCATGATGTTGACGCCGTGCTGACCGAGCGCGGGGCCGACCGGCGGAGCCGGGTTGGCCGCACCGGCCTTGATCTGGAGCTTGATAAGCCCCGTGACCTTCTTCTTCTTGGGAGGCATTGCTCTCTCCGGGTCCTAGTGAGAGTTTTTCGCCGCCGATCCGGTCATCCGGATGGAGGCATACCGCACCACGATAACGGGTATCGGAGCGGGGCTGAAAACCGAGCAGGTCAGACCGCCCTTCGAGGGGGCGGTCTGACCTGTCCGGAAGCTGTGTCTCAGAAGATCAGTTCTGCGATCAGTTCTTCTGGATCTGGTCGAAGCTCAGCTCGACCGGGGTCTCGCGACCGAAGATCTCGACGAGGCCCTTGACCTTCTTCGAGTCGGGGTTGATCTCGTTGATGGTCGCCTGCAGCGTCGCGAACGGGCCGTCGGTGACGGTGACCGAGTCGCCGACCTCGAAGTCCAGGACCTCGATGGTGCGCTTGACGGCGGGCGCCGGCAGACCGGCCTCCTCCGCGGCGGCCTTGGCGGCCTTCTCCTGCGCCTCCGGGGCGAGCATCTTGACGATCTCGTCCAGGGTGAGCGGGTACGGGTCGTAGGCGTTGCCGACGAAGCCGGTGACACCGGGGGTGTTGCGGACGACGCCCCAGGACTCGTTCGTCAGATCCATGCGGACGAGAACGTAGCCGGGCAGCTTGTTCTGCCGGACGTTCTTGCGCTCGCCGTTCTTGATCTGGACGATCTCTTCCTCGGGCACCTCGGCCTGGTAGATGAACTCCTCGACGTTCAGCGAGACGGCGCGCTGCTCCAGGTTGGCCTTCACGCGCTTCTCGTAGCCCGCGTAGGTGTGGATCACGTACCACTCGCCGGGAAGGAGGCGCAGCTCGTCGCGCAGGGCCTGGATCGGGTCGACGGGCTCGGCCTCGGCGGCCTCCTCCTCGACCTCGGCCTCGGCGGCCTGGGCCTCCTCGCCGGGCTCCTCGGACTCCTGGGATTCGGCGGCGGCCGCCTCGGCGGCGTCGACGTCGTTCTCATCGGCCGGGGCGTCGTCCTCGTCGGCCTCGGCGTCGACCTCGCCCTCCACGTGCAGGGCGGCCTCTTCGGCAGCGACACCGGCCTTGGCGTCGGCGCGCTCGGCCTCGTCGGGGTCCACAGCGTCTGCCGCCTCGACGATGTCGAGCTCGTCCTCGACGGACTCGACGGAGTCGTGGCTCGCGTTCAGGTTCGGGTCAGACACGGTGGCTGCTTCTTCCTGGATACAAAAGGTGGTGGAACATGCGAAAACGGGCGGCACCCATCAAGGCGCCGCCCTCCGCGGGGATCAGCCGAAGACGAACTTGATGGCTTCCTGGAACCCATAGTCAATCACGGTCACCAGACCGATCATGATGACGACGAAGACAATCACCACGGTGGTGTACGTCGTGAGCTGGTTGCGAGTGGGCCAGACGACCTTGCGGAGCTCCGCGACGATCTGGCGGTAGAACAGCGCGAGCCGGCCCAGAGGACCCTTCTTCCCGCGCTTGCCGCCCTTTCGGGCCTTCTTCTCGCGGGTGTCGTCCTCGGCGTCAGGCATGTCGATGGAGCCCAGGGCGTCCGTCACGTCTCTCACCTGAATCCGGGTCGTGGCCGTAGCCGCGCCCGGTTGCGCCGCACGGCGTTGCATCGAAGTACGTACCTGCGCACACGTCCGAGAAGGAGTGTGGAGCAGGGCCGGAGGGACTCGAACCCCCAACCGCTGGTTTTGGAGACCAGTGCTCTACCAATTGAGCTACGACCCTTTGCGTCCCCCAACCTACCGCATCCAGACGAGTGCACGGAGTGCTCACGCTCTGGGGTGCCCGGCGGGGTCCAACGACAGGTGAGTGTACGTGGTCCGGGCCCTGACGTCGAACAGAGCACGGACCGGACTGGTCCGTCCGGTGACTGAAACGGTGTGCGGCGCCTCTGAGGCGTCTGGGACGATTGGCCGCATGACCTCTGCAACGCCTTCCTCCGAGCGCCGGGTGTCCGCCCGTATCGGCGCCATTTCCGAGTCCGCCACCCTCGCCGTGGACGCCAAGGCCAAGGCCCTCAAGGCCGCCGGGCGTCCGGTCATCGGCTTCGGCGCGGGCGAGCCCGACTTCCCGACCCCGGACTACATCGTCGAGGCCGCGGTCGAGGCCTGCCGCGACCCGAAGTTCCACCGCTACACGCCGGCGGGCGGCCTGCCCGAGCTCAAGAAGGCCATCGCCGAGAAGACCCTGCGCGACTCCGGCTACGAGGTCGACGCGTCGCAGGTCCTGGTCACCAACGGCGGCAAGCAGGCGATCTACAACGCCTTCGCCGCCGTCCTGGACCCGGGTGACGAGGTCATCGTCCCGGCCCCGTACTGGACCACCTACCCGGAGTCGATCCGCCTGGCCGGCGGTGTCCCGGTCGAGGTCGTCGCCGACGAGACCACCGGCTACCGCGTCTCGGTCGAGCAGCTGGAGGCCGCCCGCACCGAGCGCACCAAGGTCGTCCTGTTCGTCTCGCCGTCCAACCCGACCGGCGCCGTCTACAGCGAGGCCGACGCCCGCGCGATCGGCGAGTGGGCCGCCGAGCACGGCCTGTGGGTCCTGACGGACGAGATCTACGAGCACCTCGTCTACGGCGACGCTAAGTTCACCTCGCTGCCCGTGCTGGTGCCGGCGCTGCGCGACAAGTGCATCATCGTCAACGGCGTCGCCAAGACGTACGCGATGACGGGCTGGCGCGTGGGCTGGGTCATCGCCCCGCAGGACGTCATCAAGGCCGCGACCAACCTGCAGTCGCACGCCACCTCCAACGTCTCCAACGTGGCCCAGATCGCCGCGCTGGCCGCCGTCTCGGGCAACCTCGACGCGGTCACGGAGATGCGGAAGGCCTTCGACCGCCGCCGCCAGACGATGGTCAAGATGCTGAACGAGATCGACGGCGTCGTCTGCCCGACCCCCGAGGGCGCGTTCTACGCGTACCCGTCGGTCAAGGGCCTGCTCGGCAAGGAGATCCGCGGCAAGCGCCCGGCGACCTCCGTCGAACTCGCCGCGCTGATCCTGGACGAGGCCGAGGTCGCGGTCGTCCCCGGCGAGGCCTTCGGCACGCCGGGCTACCTGCGCCTCTCTTACGCCCTCGGCGACACGGACCTGGTGGAGGGCGTGTCCCGCATCCAGAAGCTCCTGGCGGAAGCCAAGGCCTAGGTGTATTGATCACGAGCGTTGTTAACAGGGCTGGGTCTTGATCACGGCGAAGACCTCCGGTGTGGTGGAGGTGTCTAGGCTCCACACCACACACGG